>DAOUPC010000062.1 GCA_030626365.1 Paracoccaceae bacterium | reverse complement strand
CTGGCCCCCTGCCACTGTGACCCGCTGTGCGAAAACTTTCTGGATGACGGGGAAACAATGTGGATCGTTGACTGGGAATATTCCGGCATGAACGACCCGATGTGGGATCTGGGCGATTTGTCGGTCGAGGCCGGGTTTGACGCGGCGCAGGACATGGACATGCTGCGCGCCTATTTCGGGCGCAATCCAGACGCGGCGGAAATGGGTCGCATGGTGATTTACAAGGCGATGTGCGATCTGTTGTGGACCCTGTGGGGGCTGATCCAGCATGCCGACGGCAACGATGCCGAAGATTTCTGGGCCTACAGCGTGGGCCGTTTTGATCGCTGCAAGGCGCTGATGCAAAGTCCCGGATTCGCCACCCATCTGGCGGCAATTGGCAAGGCTGATACGTAAAACAACGGAAATACAACATGATACAAGACACCCCTGGCCTGATCGACGCAATCCGCGACCGTTTCGCCCATGTGGATACCTGCCCGTTTCAGGGCCCGCGCATCTTTTTCGAAAATGCCGGGGGCGCACTGACCCTGAAATCAGTGGTCGAAACCTCGGGCATTTACGCGGCAATTCCCGACAATCAGGGGCGTGACAACGCGGCCTCGCATGCACTGGGGGCTGCCATATCTACGGCGCGCGCGGATATGGCCGTGATGATGAACACAAAATCAGGGCAGTTCTTTGCCGGGGAAAGCGGGACAGAGTTGCTGTTTCGCATGATCCGCACGGCCTGCCTCAGCGTGCCAAAAGGATCGCGGGTTGTGGGCAGTTCACTGGAACATCCCGCCTCGCGCAGTGCGGCAAAACGCTGGGCCGGGATTGCCGGGCTGCAATATGTGAACGTGCCGCATAACGATGCGACCGGCACCGTGACGGTTGACGACTATCTGCCCCATATTGATGCGCAAACGGCGGTGGCGACGATCATTCACACCTCTCCGGTGACCGGCATGGGGGTGGATGTGGCGGCAATCGCCCGGGCAATCCGCGCCATTTCACCTGAGTGCTGGATCATCGTTGACGGCATTCAGCACGCGGCACACGGCCAGATCGATATTGCGTCCTATGATGTGGATGGCTATGCGATTTCCCCCTACAAGGTGTTTTCGCGCCATGGCTATGGCATCGCCTGGATATCCGACCGCCTTGGGGCGCTGCCCCATGACCGCCTGGACGGGTCCCCCCCGACCGCATGGGAATTTGGCACCCGCGACACCGGGGCCTATGCCACGATGTCGGATGTTGTGGGGTATTTCGACTGGTTGGGATCACAGGTATCGGACGCCCCGGACCGCCGGACCCGGATAGTCGAGGCAGGGCGCGCCATTCACATCCAGGAAAAACACCTGACGAATGCGATGATCCACGGGATCGGCAACCTTGCGGGGCTGGCGGATATGGACAATGTCACCATTCTGGGCGGGGCCGACAACCCGGCCCGCGAAGGTCTGGTGGCGATGCGGATCAAGGGCGTGCCATCGCCCGACGTGGTCACACGGCTGAACGCACAAGGCATCCGTACCCACCTGCGCAAGGCGGATCATTATTCCGGCAATATACTTGAACCTCTTGGCCTAAGCGACTGTATTCGCGTGTCTTTATGTCATTACAATACGGAACACGAAGTGGCCAGATTTCTGGCGACGATCAAGGAAATCGCCGGCGCAGGGTAACAACACACCCCGTTACTTGGCACCTGCCGCCAGAAAACCGGGCAAATCCCCAGAGGTGACAACATGGCAATAGATCATGTTGATCACTTCCAGTTCGTGTTGGTGCAACTCTTTTGTGGCGGCGGCGCAGCAATCCTCGACCACCACCACATTGAAACTCTCGTCGGCCAGTGAACGCACGGTTGAACTGATGCACTGATCGGTGAATATCCCCGCCACGATCACGTTGGAAATACCCATGTTTCGCAGGATCAACCGCAGGTTTGTCCCGGTCAGCGCGCTGTCCGTGGTCTTGATGACGGTTATCTCGTCCCCCATGGGGGCCAGATCATCAACCACCTGACTATCGGCACGGTCCTTGGGCAACAACAGATAGTTAAAACCGGGCTTTTTCTGGCTAAGTGACCGGTCCCGCCCGTCCTTTTTCAGACAGGCGATGCGGGCAAATATCACCTCGACGCCCGATGTGCGCGCCAGATGCATCAACCGTGCCGTATTGGGAATGACCGTATCGTTCATGCGCGCGCGAAACGGCGCCCAGCGGGCCGCCTCGTCCCGGTCATCGGGCACCTCAAGATAGGTGTTCTGGATATCGATCACCAACAGCGCGGTTTGCGCCGGGGGCAGGACAATATCGTCCGGTTCATCCGCGCCCTGATAGTAAAAGCTGCGCCAGTTGACCTTCCAGTTGCTCATGTCGTGCGGCCCTTGACCGCCTTTAGCGTGGCAATGATCGCGTCGCGGGCCTTTTCCATGTCATCGGTCGTGCCAGACATGAATATCCGCCCCGAGGCCCCCATCATCTGCACATCGTTCAGCGTTGCATCCGGGGCGGCGCGCTCGGCCTCGTTTGCGGCGACACAGGCAAACAGCGCGGGGGCCATTTCAACGATCAGCAATGACACCCCCGGCACCAATATCGATCCGTCCCGTGACCGGTTCAGGATAATCGCGTGCTGATCCGACAGATCCTCGATGATGTCATGATAAAGCACCGTCGGGGCCAGTTGATCGCCGGCTTTTGCGCCAATCCCCTTCAGGATCGCCTTGCCAGCTGTCGCCAGATCGCCCGCATCATCCGCGTGCAGTTCCAGCAGGCCAAACTGGCGTTCGGTGAACAGCAACCCCGGTTCCATGTCCGGTGCCACCTTAAGCGCCAGATCGGCAATCCGGTGGATTGCCAGCGCCGGGGCCACCTCGATAATCAGGGAATTCTGCCCCTCGAACGGAGGATAACCGCGCGCGCGCGTGGGCGAGGACAGCCAGGCCGCAAATTGAGGCTGCAAATCGTTGATTGGCAGATAGACCCGAAGTTCGGTCATGGTGCTGTCCCCTTATTCACTTGTGCGTCTTATTTGCCGGTCACGGCGGTAAAATGCTTGCTCAGATCGCCATGCGGGCGTGGGATCACGTGAACCGATACCACCTCGCCGATCTGGTTGGCCGCCTCTGATCCGGCTTCGGTGGCGGCCTTGACCGCGCCCACATCGCCCCGGACAACCACAGACACCAGCCCGCCGCCAACCTCGTTACGCGACACGATTTCCACGTTGGCGGCTTTGACCATGGCATCGGCTGCGGCCAATGCGGGTACATATCCACGGGTTTCGATCATTCCAATTGCTTGACTGGCCATGATATTTTCCTTTCTCGTTGGTTTCTCATTTGGGCGAATGCCCGTTTCAGGTTTCGTCTATTGAACCAATGATCAGGGCATCAACCGGGGCCTTGATCTTGGTGAAAAATGCCGCCGCGACCGACCCTTGGGTGATCAAAACGGTTTCGCCGATTGCACAGCCCAGCGGATCGAACGCGATCAGCGTGCCGCCGCCCTCGATCGTGACCTGCAACAATGCCCCGCCGGGCATCGTTTCAATGTGTTTGCTGGACCATACCCGGCCCGTTACCTTGCCCTGGATCATGATTGCGACCTTTCAACGTTGATACCCCGGCGGCGCAACTCGTCGCGCGCAAGGGGCGTAAAGCGAACCGATTTTCCCACCTCTATCCGGCCCGCGCCCTGCGGCAGCGCTGCCACCTCGCGTTCTGAGACCAGCCCGCGTTCGAAATGCACCGTGGGGGGTAATGTTGGATTTGGCGCACCGGGCTGATGCGCCTGAAGGGGTTGCACCCCGCCAGTGGCCAACCGGAACACATGGCGCCCCGCCCCAATATCGGCCCGCAACCGCCCGTCCTGCGCCGCCGTCATCAGGCGTTGCACGAATGTGGCCAGATCGGCGTTTGAACGGATCGTCACCTGTTCTTCGGTGATCCCGGGCGCGCCTGATGCACCATCAGACGGGGCCGGCATCTTACCCAGCTCCTCGGTCAGTATTTCGCGTATGAGGTGGCGCAATTCGGACATCAATGCGCCCCTGCCGCACGCAGGGCGGCCTCGGCGGCGTCACGGGCATTGCGCACTTCGGCCTCGTCGCCCGCCAGGTACAGGCGTCCGTTGGGGCCGATCATGCGGTAATCAATAACCTTGATATTGGCCTGCTTCTCGGCCTCGTTACAGGCCAGGATCGCATAGGACGCCGATTGGCATTCCAGCAAATACAGGCTTTCGCCAGCGACGATCATTGACCCCAACTTGTTGCGATTGATCAAAAATGCGTGCTGACGGTCAACCCGGCTGACAATTTTCGAGGCGAGAATTTTTGGCGGTGCCGCGTCTTCGGCCCGCGCGCCAAGCGCATCCAGAACCGCCTGGGCACCGGCCTGTACCTCGTCTGTGGAACGCGAATGGAACTCAAGCGTGCCAAACTGGCGTTCGACCACCAGCAGGCCCGCCGCCACATCGGCCCCCTTCAGCGCCACATCCGTCAGGGCCTCAATGTCCAGCCCCGGCGCGATCTCGATGATCTGCGCGGCCATGTTGCGGCGCGGCAACGACCCGCGCATCCAGGTGGCCACATAGGCCAGCGTCTGGGGCTGCAACTGATCGATAAAGATAAAAGAACGAAGTTCGGCCATCGGGTTACTTTCTTAGAAGGTCACGAAGTTCTTCGGCGATAAGCCGTCGCAATTCGTCTTTGGTCGCGCCATCAAGGGTGCTGGTAATGGCGCTGGTTTGTGGGGCCATGACCGGGCGCTGCGCGGCTGATCCGGGCACCCCGTCTGCCGGGGCGGTTGCCAGCGGGCCACGAAATGCCCGCCCCAGCCCGTGGTAATTGCCAAAGGGTTCGTCCGCATCGGCGTTATAGGCAATGCGGGTCCAATGCACCAAATGCTGAGGCCCGACGTTTTCACCAATGGACGAGCGGCCAAAAAAGCCGGTGCCAATGGTAAAGGTCGGGGCCAGATTGGTGGCAAACCCGGCCGCCCCCTGTGAACAGGGCGCGTTGACCACCACGCGGTACGCCTCGACCATGCCGGAAAACTGCATGATCACCGCCTCGTCGCGCGCATGGATCGCCGCCGAATGTCCCGCCCCCGTCAGGCGCAGCACGGCGCGCGCCTGGGCCATTGCCTGATCACGGGTCGGGGCCACATGCAGGGCCAGCACCGGGCACAGTTTTTCACGGCTCAGGCGTTCTTCGATGCCGATCCGGGCAATCGGAGCCACCAGAATCTTGGTGTTGGATGGCACCCGGATACCGCTGCTTTCGGCAATCCAGGTGGCGTCGCGGCCAATCGCCTCGATGTTGAAACCACGCGGGCTGAACAGGAACCGGCGCAGGCGGTCCACATCGTCATCATTGCAGATATAGGCGTGCGCCGATTTCAGCGCGATGATCAGTTGTTTTTCCACATCCGGCGTGGTGATCAGAACGCTTTCATTGGTGCAAAGTACTGAGTTATCGAAAGATTTTGACGCCACGATGCGTTGTGCCGCCTTGCTGATGTCGGCCGATACATCGACAAAGACCGGCGCATTTCCCGGCCCCACACCGATTGCCGGGTTGGACGACGAATAGGCCGCGCGCACCATCGGCGTGCCGCCAGTGGCCAGAATGACGTTGGTTTTGGGCGAAGACATGAACGCCTCGACCATCGGGATGGTCGGGTTTTCCAGTATCTGGATGATTGCCTTTGGCGCGCCAGCGGCCTCGGCGGCGGCACACAAGGCCCGCGCCGCCTGAAGCGAACTTTTCCTGACTGCCGGGTGCGGGCTGATGACGATCGCATTGCGGGTCATCAGCGCCATCAGTATCTTGAAATGCAGCGTGGCGATCGGGTTGGTGGATGGGGTCAGGGCAAAGATCACCCCGGCAGGCCGGGGCAGTTCAACGATCTTGCGCGCCTCGTCCACGCGGGCATTCACAAAGTCCTGATCGCGATAAAAATCCACCAACGGGTGCGCGGTCAGTTCGTTTTTGATCTTTTTGTGCGCGGCAACGCCAAAGCCCGATTCCTGCACCACCGCCTCGGCGTAATGCGCCGAATGGTCGTGCGCGCAGGTTGCCACCGCATCAACGATGGCCATCGTTGTTTCACGGTCATAGCCCTCGAATATCGACGCGGCCCAGCGGGCCCGGTCCAACACCATATCGGCCTGGCCCTGACGCGCGGCGTCGCTGTCGGAAATGTCTACCAGGGTGCGAATTTCTGCTTGCATCAGACCATCCTTTTCCGGTTGCCCATCACATCGCCACGCGCCTGTTCAACGGCAATGGCGACCCGGCGCAGCACCTCTTCGGCGTCTTCCTGGGTCAGTAACAACCCCGGTTTGAACTGAAGAACACTGGGGTCGAGGGTGGAAAATATTGCCCAGACGCCATTTTCATACAGCCGTTTCATCACCGGCTTGGCCCCTTGGGGATCATTGAACATCAGCCCCATGATCAACCCATGCTGGCGAATACCGATAAAGAAATCAGGGAACGCCGCGCGGATATCATCAAGCCCTGCCCGCAGGTAATCCGAGATGAACCCAACCATGGTCCGGGCCTCGGGTCGCTGAACAATTTCAAGCGTTTTCATTGCCACGATACAGCCCAGTTCGGCCCCGCCCATGGTCGACATATGGCCAAACCCGTCCTCTTTCAGCCAGCCACCGCAGGATTCGGAAATCAGCACACAGGCAATCGGGTACATGCCCCCCGATATGCCCTTGCCGGTCACCATGATGTCGGGTTCGACCCCGTATCTGGTGCAGGCCCACATCTCGCCTGTGCGCATCAGGCCGGTCTGTACCTCGTCCGCGATATAAAGCGTGTCGTATTTTTCGCACAAGCGTTTGACGGCAGGCAAATATCCCTCTTCTGGCATGGGGAAACCATAGGTGGCGGGGATTGTCTCCATTATGACAGCCGCCACATCGCGCCCACGCAAGGCGTCCTCCATTGCCGTCAGGTCGTTGAATTTCACATGGGTGAATTCGCCCTCCGTATCATCGGACAAAAACAGCTTGGAAAAGCGGTGATCGCCGGCCTTGACTGCCAGACCGGTATGCCCGTGATAGGCCTTGTGGATCGACACGATTTTACGTCGCTGCTTGGCGTGGCGGGCGGTTTTTAGCGCAATATCAATGGCTTCTCCCCCACCCGAGCCATAGGCGGTGTATTTGAAATTTGGCCCCGGCGCGCATTTTTGCAATGCCTCGGCCAGTGCTGTGCGCGCCAGTGCGGGAAAGTGGTGGTTGCCCATGTCAAAGCGCGCGGTACCGGCCTTTAGCACCTCGACCAGTTCAGGATGGCGATGGCCAAGGTTATAGGTGCCGCCGTTCAGATGCAGGTCGATCAGGCGGTGACCATCCATGTCGAAAAGGTAATATCCCTCGCGGCGATCAATCACCAGATCAACCCCCATGTCGATCCAGTCCTGGGTCTTGCCAGGGTTCCAGAACTCTTTGGAACGGGCAAGAAAATCCTGTTTTGCCTGGCTCATCGGGGGGTCCTTTCAGTGACTTACCTCACTGAAACTGATTCCATGTGCGCCCCGCTTGACAGGTCTGGGGATAAAGTTGACAGCAGCCGGGGGTCAGGCGAACGCATCCAGATATTTTTGCCCCAGTTCACCCGTTACCCGCGCAAACCCCGGGGCCAGTTCCTGTGGTTCGGGGGCCTCTATGTGGCTGCCGATCCAGGCCAGCAGGGCCAGACGGCGCAACATCACGAATGTTTCGATCTCTTGCGCATCCTGCTCACTTAGGGCGCGGGCCTTGCGGTAACCTTTGATCCAGGCCGCTTTCATGGCCGGGACCAGTGGGTTGTCCTCGATAAAGCTGATGGCGGTGGCAAAGTCGTACAGATACCAGCCCAGACCACAGTCATCAAAATCGATCAGCCGGGTGCCGGTGCCGTCACTCAACAGGTTGGCCAGACGCATATCGGCATGAATAAGCCCAAACCGTTCGGGGCCTTTGCCAAAGGCATCTAGGCGTGAAACAACCGTTTTTTCAACGGCTTCCAGGATGATCTTAACCTCATCCGTGACCTCTGGACCATCGCGCCAGTTGCCCCAGGTGGGGGTTTGCCCGAACACCGCCCTGGCATCCCATGTCAGGCGTTCAAACCGATCCGGCCTTTGCCAACCGATCGAATGCAGATGGGTGCGCGCGGCGATCTCTCCCAGTTCCTCAAAGTGGCCGGTGGGGTCGTCACCCGTGTCCGGTTCGACCCCTTCGACAAAGTGGAACAGCACCATGAACCGGGGCGCGGGCAGGCCGGGCACGATGCCCGACTGGATACGTTTGCCATCCCTGCCGGTATAAACGCCCGGCGTGGTGATCCCGCCCTCACTGTTCAGGGCATCGGCCCAGGCCAGTTCACATTCAATCGCGTTTTGCGAATGATAATTCTCGCGGTGGATGCGCAGCACCGATTTATAGCCCGGCGCCTCGACCAGATAGGTCGCGTTTTCCGACACGTTGATCAACCGCGCAACGGCCCCTGCGGGAATGTCCCACAGGCCAAGCGACTGATCGCCAAGCGTCTGCAACAGCCCAAGGGTTTCTTCCAGCGACATTTCACTGCTAGCCATGATGCGTCCTGACCTTAGCCTTTAGATTTCGTCAAGTGCTTCAAGGGATTCCGGCAGGGTCTGCCCCCCATCCACGACAATCTGCTGCCCGGTAATATACCCCGCCTCATCCGAGGCAAAGAACAGGGCGGCATTGCCGATATCCTCGATCGCGCCAAGACGTTTCAGCGGAATTGAGGCGGCCATGGTATCCAGATAATCCTGTCCCAGTCCCTGCAACCCTTCCGTATAGATATTGCCCGGCATCACCGCATTGATCGTCGTGTTATAGCGCGCCAGTTCCATCGATGCGGTTTTCAGAAACCCAAGCTGGCCGGATTTGGACGCGCCGTAATGCGACCAGCCGGGATAGCCAGTAATCGGCCCGGTGATAGATGAGGTAAGCACCACCCTGCCCTTGCCGGCCTTGTCGAAATGCGGGATCGCCGCCTTGACGCACAGAAACGACGAGCGCAGGTTAACGGCCATCACATTGTCCCATTCGTCGGGGTCCATATCGACGATCTTGGTCTGGGGATAATACCCGGCATTGGCGCACATCACGTCCAGTCCACCCTGCGCGGCGGCGGCGTCATCCACCATGGCGCGCACCGAATCCCAGTCAGACACATCACACAAGGCATAACGCACATCACCCCCCGCGGCGTTCATCGCATCGGCCGCCTCTTTCAGCGCATCCTCGCCCCGCGACGCAAGGGTAACCCTGGCCCCGGTGGCGGCAAACACCTTTGCAATGCCCCGCCCGATGCCTTTTGATCCGCCCGTGACGATAACGCTTTTGCCTTTGAGTGATGTCAGCATGTCTGTTTCTCCCGTTATGTATTCAAATTCGGCTTTGTCTGGATTCCCGGATTGATCGCAACAGCCAGCTAAGCGCAAAGGCCAGCATAATCAGCACGAATGACCCCACCACCGACAGGATGCCAAGGGTCGGCACCAGCGGCGAATATCCTGACACCATCTTGGCATAAAGCCACTCGGGCAAGGTAGAATCCGCGCCGGTGGTGAACAGGGACAACGGAAAGTTGCCCCAGCTAAGCAGAAAGGAAAACAGCCCCGCCGACACGATCCCCGGCATCAAAAGCGGCAATGTCACCTCGCGCAGGATGGTGGTCGTTGACGCGCCCATGTCGCGCGCGGCCTCTTCCAGGGCCGGATCGAACGAATAGGCGCGAATGGCAATGATCAGCGTGGCAATCGGGGCAATCCACACCAGATGGGCCACCACGGCAGTTTTCCACGTGGGGATGATTCCGACGGAATTGAACCAGACCAGCAGGGCCAGCCCCAGCACCATCTGCGGAAAAAATATCGGCAGCAGGATGATCTTTTGGAACAACGTGCGATAGCGCCATTGATACCGGGCAAAGGCCAGCGCGCCGAAAAAGCCGACAACCATCGACACCGCCGTAACAATCAGCGCGACCTTTAGCGAGGTCATGATCAGTTCGCGAACAGATTCACTTTCCAGCGCCTTGCCATACCATTTGGTGGAATAGGTCTTGATCGGGAATGACAGGTAACGGGCCTTTGAAATGGACGCGAACCCAACCGACACCAGCGGCAGGTACAGCACCGCAATGGTCAGAATTCCGTACAGGAACAGGGCGATACGGGTGGTTTTGCCGGTCTTCATCAGCGCTTCCTTCCCATGATCGCATCCAGATCCACCTTTGACACACCATAAACCGCCAGCCCGCCGATGATCACGATCAGCACCAGCGACAAGGCCGCCCCAAGGGGCCAGTTCTGGCCAAAGGTGAACGCCGTTTCCACATCGTCCGAAATGACGATCACCGCCTGCCCGCCCATTATCTTGGATTCGGCCACCGCCCCGGCGGCCAGAACAAACGACAACAGCGACCCCACAACAATGCCCGGCGCCGCCAGCGGCAGATCAATTTCAAGCAATATGCGCCAGCGCGACGCGCCAAGGTCCGCCGCCGCCTGACGCGCATCATCGGGCACCATCGAAATACCCTGCGCCAGCGGAAACAGCATGAAGGGGAAATAGACATAGATCAGCCCAAAGATGATCACCGGCACGTTATACAGCGGGCTATCCCAGCCAGTACCAAACCACGCGCGAAAGTGCCCCTCGATCAGGCCACCTTTCATCAGGGTCAGCACCCAGCCAAACAGGCGGATGTTTTCCGACACGAACAGGGTCATCACCACGGCGATGGTCAGCACCAAAGTAAAGCGGTTGAACACCTTTGCCATGCCATAGGCCAGCGGCCAACAGATGATGAACAACAAGAATGTGGAAACCGCCGCCATGCCCAACGACCACAAAAGCGACTTGTGGTACCCTTGGCTGATAATCACCGCGAAGGACGAGAAATCCGGCATGTTCAAAAGGCTGAACACCTTTTGCGGCATAACCGAGAATATGGCGATCACCAGCATCGGTGCCAGAAAGCTGACCACCAGAACCGCGCTCAGTGGCAGTGCGCTTAGAACCCCGAGCCGGCGATCAATCCGTTCCATGAGATCCCTCATGTATCAGATGCGTGGCCTCTGCATCGAACCCCAGTATCACCT
>DAOUPC010000118.1 GCA_030626365.1 Paracoccaceae bacterium | reverse complement strand
GCAGCCAGTATGGCGAGGTAAGCGAGGCGATCTTTCTTACCCAGGGCTTTGTCTATGACAGCGCCGAGGCCGCCGAGGCCCGGTTTCTTGGCACGGGGGATGATGAATTTATCTATGCCCGCTATGGTAACCCGACCGTGGCCATGTTCGAGGACCGCATCGCGCTGATCGAAGGGGCCGAAGACGGCTTTGCCACCGCCAGCGGCATGGCGGCGGTATCGGGTGCGTTGATGGCGATGCTGAAGGCGGGCGATCACGTGGTCGCGGCGCGTGCGCTGTTCGGGTCGTGCCTTTATGTGCTGGATGATGTGTTGCGCCGGTTCGGGGTCGAGGTGACGTTTGTCGATGGCACCGATCTGGATCAGTGGCGCGCGGCGATCCGCCCCGATACGGCCGCTGTGTTCTTTGAATCGGTCTCTAACCCGACGCTTGAGGTGATTGATATTCGCGCGGTATGCGATTTGGCCCATGCTGCCGGGGCAACCGTTCTGGTCGATAACGTCTTTGCTACGCCGGTCTATTCCGATGCCATCGCGCAGGGGGCCGATGTGGTGATCTATTCGGCCACCAAACACATCGACGGGCAGGGCCGCGCGCTGGGCGGTATCATTCTGGGCAGTCGCGAATTTATCCGCAAGACGGTTGAACCTTATATGAAGCACACCGGCGGCTCGATGAGCCCATTCACCGCGTGGGTGATGCTCAAGGGGCTGGAAACGATGGAACTGCGGGTCCGGGCGCAGACCGCCAGTGCGCTGGCGGTAACGCAGGCGGTTCAGGGGCACCCGGCATTGGCGCAGGTGATTTATCCGGGCCATGAAAGCCATCCGCAGTTTGATCTGTGTCGTGCACAGATGGGCAAGGGGGGCACGGTTTTGTCGCTTGAGTTGAAGGGCGGGCAGGTGGCGGCGTTCCGCTTTGTCAACGCGCTGAAGATTGCGGTGATTTCCAACAATCTGGGTGATGCCAAAACCATCGTCACCCATCCGGCCACCACCACCCACCAACGCCTGCCGGCGGCGCAGCGCGCAGAGCTGGGCATCACCCCCGGTCTGGTGCGCGTATCGCTGGGGATCGAGGATACCGATGACCTGATTGGCGACATAATGCAGGCGCTGGAGGCTGTTTAAAGGGCACCCCGCCCGCGTGTGACAGGAAAAGTTGGAAATGGGACGCATTCGCCCCTATCTTACAGGGTGCGTTGTTGAATGCAGGGGGAATGCGCGGATGAATTACCAATCTCGTGATATCGATCAGACACCCGACCGTGAACAGGCCGCCCGGGCGCTGGAGCTGCTGCGTGTCTGGGCGCAATCGGCCACCCCGACCGAGGTGTCCGAACTGGACCCGGCCATTGCCCGCCTGTTGTCGGGGGCCCCTTTGGCCAATTACCCGGACCTTTCGCGCAGCTATCCTGAGGGGTTCGTCGCTGATCCAGCTTATCGTGCCACGCTGCCTGACCTGCAAAACGGCCCCGCCAGCCTGATCCGCGGGGAAAAGCAACAGATTCAGCATGTTGGCATCTCAAACTTTCGCCTGCCAATCCGCTTTCATACCCGCGACGGCGATGACCTGACGCTTGAAACATCGGTGACCGGCACTGTCAGCCTTGAGGCCGACAAAAAAGGCATCAACATGTCGCGGATCATGCGCAGCTTTTACAAGCACAGCGAACGCACATTCAGCTTTGAGGTGATCGAGGCGGCGCTGGATGACTATATCGCCGATCTGGGCAGTATCGATGCCCGTATCATGATGCGGTTTTCGTTTCCTGTGCGGGTCGATTCCCTGCGCTCTGGGTTGTCGGGGTATCAGTATTACGACATCGCGCTGGAACTGACCGAGGTGGACGGCGTGCGCCAGAAGTTCATGCATCTGGACTATGTTTATTCGTCAACCTGCCCCTGTTCGCTGGAACTTGCCGAACATGCCCGCGCCACGCGGGGGCAACTGGCCACACCACACTCGCAACGCTCGGTGGCACGAATATCGGTGGTGGTTGACTGTGACGGGCCGTGCCTGTGGTTCGAGGACCTGATCGGGGCCTGCCGGCGCGCGGTGCCGACCGAAACCCAAGTGATGGTCAAACGCGAGGACGAACAGGCCTTTGCCGAACTGAACGCCGCCAACCCGATCTTTGTCGAGGACGCCGCCCGCCTGTTTTGCGCTGAATTGCTGGGTGATCACCGGATCGGTGATTTTCGGGTGATCGCCAGCCATCAGGAAAGCCTGCACAGCCATGATGCGGTGTCGATCCTGACCGAAGGGCCGACCTTTGACGCCCAAAGCCTTGATCCAAAGCTGTTTTCGACCCTGTTTCACGTCGGCTGATAACGCGCCTGCCTGTTCAGGGTGGCTTGACACTTTGCACTGTGCGCGCCAACGCTTTGGGCATGTTGGACATGCGCCCTGTTGGATATGTGATCGGCCTGCTGGTTGCCATTCTTGGCGCAACCATGGTCCTGCCGTTGCTGGTTGATCTGTCGGCCGGCAATGATGAATGGCCGGTGTTCCTGCAAAGCGGGGTGATCACCATCCTTGCCGGCGGGCTTATGGCGCTTAGCTGTTCCAATGGCATCAAACAGGGGCTGACCATCCAGCAGACGTTTTTGCTGACCACTGGTGTGTGGCTGGCGTTGCCGGTGTTTGGCGCGATCCCCTTTATGATGGGGGCCACCGAACTGCGCTTTGTCGATGCGTTTTTTGAGGCCATGTCAGGCCTGACCACAACCGGTTCTACCGTGCTGTCGGGGCTTGAGGATCTGCCGCGCGGCTTGTTGTTGTGGCGCGGGTTGCTGCAATGGCTGGGCGGTATCGGCATTATCGTGGTGGCAATGGTGTTTTTGCCCGAACTGCGGGTGGGTGGTATGCAGATTTTCCGCTCTGAGGGGTTTGACACCTTTGGCAAGATCCTGCCGCGCGCGACCGAAATTTCCAGCCGTATATCGGTGATCTATGTGGGGCTGACCATGGCCTGTGCGGTCGGCTATGCGACGATGGGCATGGGCGCGTTTGATGCGTCCGTGCATGCGATGACCACGATGGCCACGGGGGGATTTGCCAATTACGACGCCTCGTTCGGGGCCTTTGGGGGCGGGGTCGAATATGTGGCGGTGGTGTTCATGATGCTGGCCGCCCTGCCGTTCGTGCGGTTCGTGCAGATGACGGCGGGCCATGCCAAACCAATTTTGCGCGATCCGCAGATCCGTGGGTTTTTGATGACCGCCTTTGTGCTGGTCGGGTTGCTGACCCTGTGGCAGTTCACCCAAAGCGATGTCAGCGGCGAAGAGGGATTCCGCAAGACGCTGTTCAATACCATGTCGCTGATGACTGGCACGGGCTATGCCAGTACCGATTATATGGCCTGGGGCGCGCTTCCGGTGGCGGTGCTGTTCTTTACCGGGCTGATCGGCGGTTGTGCGGGGTCAACCGCCTGTTCGATCAAGATATTCCGCTATCAGTTGCTGTTCGCCTCTGTCCGGGTGCAGATTCAGCGCATCCGCTCGCCGCATGGGGTGTTCACGCCGCGCTATGACGGGCGCGCTGTCGGGCCTGATGTGCTTAGCTCGGTCATTTCGTTCTTTGTGTTCTTTATCGTCACCATGGGGCTGGTGGCCTGGGGGCTGAGCATGACCGGCCTGAACCTGACCACATCGGTATCCGGCGCGGCGGCGGCGCTGGCCAATATCGGTCCCGGCCTTGGCGATCAGATCGGCCCGGCGGGAAATTTTGCCGGGCTGACCGATACGGCAAAGTGGATGTTGACGGCTGCCATGCTGATCGGGCGGCTGGAGTTGCTGGCGGTTTACGCCATTCTGACCGTGAAATTCTGGAGAGCATAGATGGCCCATACCCCAGACGCACCTGTGGTGCGACGTCCCCTTGGCGCACAGATTTCCCACATGCTGAAAGATCGCGGGGTGGATGTGATATTCGGCATTCCCGGCGTGCATAATCAGGAAATGTATCGTGGCATAGACGAGGCCGGGATCACCCATGTGCTGGCGCGTCACGAACAGGGGGCCGGGTTCATGGCCGATGGCTATGCGCGCGCCACGGGTCGCCCCGGTGTCGCCTATGTCATCACCGGGCCGGGGGTGTGCAACATCATGACGCCGATGGGCCAAGCCTATAGCGATTCTGTGCCGATGCTGGTGCTTTCATCCTGCCTGGACGAGGTGGCGGCGAAGAAGGGCCAATTGCACCAGATGAAGGATCAGGAGGGGGCGGCGGCATGTGTGTGCGACTGGTCGCAAACGGCGCATACCGCCGGGGCGGCGTATCAGTTGATTGACCGGGCATTCGCCGAATTTCAGCTACAAAGACCGCGCCCCAAGCACATTCAGGTCCCCATTGCATTGCTTCGGGCGGATGCCGCTGGCGCGCACAGGAATGACCGGGGCCACAGTTTTGGCCACAGTTTAGACAGCAAGCCGATATGCGCCGACCCAAAGCGGACCAGTGAAATCGCCAGCATTGCGTCGCGCGCGAAACGGCCGGTGTTCATCTTTGGCGGCGGGGCGGCAACCGATCGCCATGCCGCGATTGCCACAAGGCTTGTGGCCCGGTTTGGCGCGGCGGTTTTCACCACCTACGCAGGCCGTGGCGTCATTTCGCCGGACTATCCGCTGTTGTTCGGGTCTGCCCTTGCGCGCCCTTCCAGTGCGGATGTTCTGGCCAGGGCGGATGTGGTCATTGCAATCGGCACAACACTTGCCGAAGTGGATTTGTGGCGCGGACACCTTGGCCATCGCTGTGCCCTTTTCCGGGTGGATATTGACCCGGAAACCCTGTCGGATGGTCATGGCGCATCATCCGGGGCGGTTTTGTCCGATTCCTTGGCCTTTATGGAGGGCCTGCTGCACTGTGATGTGGCACCTGTGCGTACGGGCGGGGCCACCACCACCACCGGCTGGACCCCGCAAGAGGTCGCCTCGGCCCGTGCCCTGTGGCGCGCGGAAACCAGCGCCGAACGCCCCGGCATCGTGCCCATTTGCGATGCCCTGCGCGCGGCGGTCCCGCCTGACACGATGATCTATTCTGACATGACCCAGATGGCCTATGTCGCCAAAGAGATATGGGATATGGACCGCCCCGGCCATTGGCACCACCCTTACGGGTTTGGCACGCTGGGCTATGCGCTGCCTGCGGCGATTGGTGGCGCGCTGGCGCGCAAGGCGCGTCATCTGCCCACCATGGCGATCGTTGGCGATTACGGGTTTCACTATACCATGCAGGAACTGGGCGTGGCGGTGGAACTGGGCCTGCCTTTGGTGATCATCCTGTGGGACAACGCCAAGCTGAAAGAGATCGAGGATAGCATGGTGCGCGGCCAGATCGCCCCCAACGCGGTGATCGCGCGCAACCCCGATTTCTGCAAACTGGCCGAGGCATTTGGCGCGGCATCTGCTGAACCTAAAACCCTGTCCGACCTGCAATCGGCGGTGGGGGCGGCGTTTCAGGCCGATGGCCCGACCCTGATCCGCGTCACACCGGATATTGTGGCGTAGCGGGCGGGGGCTGGTATTTTTTCAAAATACCCGGTGGGGGTTAATCCCAGCAACTGACCAGAACAGTCATGCCACCGGCCACACGCACCAGTTCGTTCGGGGACAGCGCACCAGAGATGTCGCTGGTCCCGGCGGTTATTCCGGCCTGATCCAGCAAGGCGCGGATGGCATCCGTATTCACGGCAAAGGTGACATCATCGGGCAGTTTCTGACCGCCATCCGTGTCCTTGGGCAGCAACATGCCAAGAACGCGACCGCCCGTATCAAACACCGGCCCACCGGCATCGCCCGGCTGGACAACCATCGCCAGACGGCTCAGTTCGACCTCGCCGCGCAGGCCCTTGATGTCGGCCAGCTTGCCAAAAGTTATCGTGGGCGCACCCAGGACGCCCTCAAAGGAATATCCCGAAACCGCGACATCCGATTGCAGGCGGGCATCATCGCTGCGCAGTTGCGCCACTGATACCGGTGCCAGCGCATTTCCCGGACGCAGCAGGGCAATGCCCAGCCCTTGGTCCGTGGCGACCACCTCGGCGCGGTAACTGTGGTCCAGCGTGATCCGGGTACATCCCTTGGCGACCTCGGCTGTGGTGATGACCGCCCCGGTTCCGTCAATGTAAAAGCCTGATCGTGACAGGCGGGGTTTGCGCACTTCCAGCCCGGAAACCAGATCAACCCGCTGTTCGGCATCGGCCCCTGCACCGGGGTCCAGCACCGTATCAAGCCGGGTAAAGCTGGTTTGCATTTCCTTCAGCACGCGGGTTCGCCGGTCTTCGTCGCCAGCAGGCCAGATCAGCGTAAAGCCCTTGATCTGCCCGTTATCAAGGCGCGCCCTGGTGTAGGACACGATGCCCTTGCCGCGCCCTTCCAGGGTAAAGCTGTTCTTGCCACGTTCGCGCGGGCCGTCCAGCGGTACGATCTCCAGCGTTTGCATGATGTCGTAAAGCCCAAACAATGTGGCCTGATCA
Organism: Paracoccaceae bacterium; assembly: GCA_030626365.1. GTDB lineage: Bacteria > Pseudomonadota > Alphaproteobacteria > Rhodobacterales > Rhodobacteraceae > NVQY01. The sequence continues at coordinate 1,529 of DAOUPC010000118.1, read as the reverse complement.
CCCGGCTGGCTGATCAACAGAACCTGCGCGCCCACATCGCTGCTGGCGTCGTAATGGGCAAAGGGTGGCTCATAGCGGGCAAAACGCACGGCACCTGCGGGCATCTGCATTTCGATCCCCGCCTTGTCGTCAATCACCAGCGCCATGCCGACAGATGCCAGCGGCGCGTTGTACTCATCCATCAGCATCTGGCGCTGGCGGGTGGTCAGGATACCGGTCGGATTGAACAGGTTATGGATCTGCCATTCGCTCATCGAGCCGCGCGTGCCGGGACCAAAGGCCCCGTCGATCGCCGCCGAATAGAACCCGGCCGCGCGCAGGGCGATTTGCAGATCCCTGCGCTGATCCGCGCTCAGCGTGCGTTCGCTGCGCCGGGCCTCGGCCTTGGTTTCTTCGGGCACTTCCGGTTCCGGGGCCGGTTCGCTGGTCACAACTACGGGTTCGGTGCTTTCGGTTGGCGTTTGTGCGACATTCAGTTGTGGCACCGCAACAGTGCCGCGATTAAGGAAATCCGCCCCGACTGGCCAGAACTGCTGGCCCAGGGACGCGGTGAAGGAAATAAAGCTGTCCACCGGGATCTGGCGTTCGGCGCGATAGGCCTGCAACACCCGGTCCGCATCGGCCCGCGTGTAGGGTCCAAGCATGACCCCGTACCAGTTGCCGCCAAGGGAAAACCCGCTGACATCGGCCAGAACACCGGAATAAACCTGCGCACGCTGTTGCGCGGCGCGCAGCGACGGATGCGCCTCGATCTGGATCCAGACCACATCCTGCGCAGAGGCAGCCCGTACCGTGAAGACAAAAACAAACAGAATTGACGCAAAAAAACTTCTCATAATTGGTCCGGTACCCCTAAAACTCATATTGCCGGCGCACATAAATCAGGAATCATATGCAAATACCATCCTTATCAGGCGCAGGCGTTGCTCTGATCCGCAATCGTATTCCCGCACCAACGACCCTACGCTCTTGTCCCGTTGACCCGCGCGCGCGCTGCGCATAGGAAAGACACGCATTTGCCGGGCTGAAAACGACAGGACTTTGCCATGACCAATCAAACGGACGCTCCGCGTTCCTTTCAGGAAATCATTCTGCGGCTTCAGTCCTATTGGGCAAGCCGTGGCTGCGCCATCCTGCAACCCTACGACATGGAGGTCGGGGCCGGCACATTTCACCCGGCCACGACCCTGCGGTCACTTGGCCCGACCCCCTGGGCTGCGGCCTATGTCCAACCATCACGCCGCCCCACCGACGGGCGTTACGGCGAGAACCCCAACCGGCTCCAGCATTATTACCAGTTTCAGGTGCTGATCAAACCCAGCCCGCCGGATTTGCAGGCGCTTTATCTGGGCAGTCTCGCGGCCATTGGCATCGACATGGACCTGCACGACATCCGCTTTGTCGAGGATGACTGGGAAAGCCCCACCCTTGGCGCATGGGGGCTGGGATGGGAGGTCTGGTGCGACGGCATGGAAGTTAGCCAGTTCACCTATTTCCAGCAGGTTGGCGGTTATGATTGCAAACCTGTC
>DAOUPC010000019.1 GCA_030626365.1 Paracoccaceae bacterium | reverse complement strand
TACACGGTGGACGAACACATCATCCAGTGCATCGCCAACCTGGCCCAGATCGAAAAGAGCGAACTGGTCGAGGAGCTGCCGATCGCCTCTGGCATCCTCAAGCAAGGGCTGAACCGCAAGGTGCTGTATGTGGCGCTGTTGCTGCACGATATCGGCAAGGGCCAGCCGGTGGATCATTCCATCCTCGGGGCGCAGATCGCCCGCAGGGTGGCCCCGCGCCTGGGGCTGAACAAGCCCGAATGCGAAACGGTCGAATGGCTGGTGCGCTATCACCTGCTGATGTCGGACATGGCGCAGAAACGTGACATTGCCGACCCGCGCACGGTGCGCGGCTTTGCCAAGGCGGTCAAGGACGTGCGCCGGCTGGACCTGCTCACGGTGCTGACCGTGTGCGACATCCGTGGCGTTGGCCCGAACGTGTGGAACAACTGGAAGGCGGCGCTGATCCGGGCGCTGTACCGCCAGACAAGGCGCGCCCTGGAAACCGGCATGGAGGACCTGAACCGTGAAAATCGCGGGGTTGGGGCCAAAAAGGCGCTGCGGGCGGCGCTGCCCGACTGGAGCAAGGCCGACCTGAAGGTGGAAACAGCCCGCCATTACGGCCCCTATTGGCAGGGGCTTCATGTGACCGCGCATGTGGATTTCGCGCGTATGCTGGCCAAGCTTGAAACCTCTGGCGACCCGGCAAACATCATCATCCACATGTACCCGGACGAAGATCGCGATGCCACGCGGGCCTGTTTCGCAATGGTCGATCATCCGGGCATATTCGCCCGCATTGCCGGGGCGCTGGCGATGATCGGGGCCAACGTGGTGGATGCGCGCAGCTATACCACCAAGGACGGGTATGTGACGGATGCGTTCTGGATTCAGGACGCCGATGGCCACCCCTACGAGGCAACCCGCCTGACCCGCCTGACCCAGGTCATCGAACAAACCCTTCGGGGCGAGGTACTGGCCGGTGACGCGCTGAAATCACGCGACAAGATCAAAAAGCGGGAAAAGGCGTTCAATGTGGCAACCCATATCGTCTTTGATAACGAGGCATCGGATATCTATACCCTGATCGAGGTCGACACCCGTGACCGCCCCGGATTGCTGTACGATCTGGCGCGCACCCTGGCCGGGGCCAACGTCTATATCGCCAATGCGGTGATCGCGACCTATGGCGAACAGGTGGTGGATACGTTCTATGTCAAGGACATGTTCGGCCTGAAATACCATTCCAAATCTAAACAGACCTCGCTTGAGAAAAAGCTGCGCACGGCGATTACCGAAGGGGTAAACCGGGCCAAATTGGCGCAAGGCTGAGAAAACGGACCCGCCAGAGGGCAGGCAGGTGGCACCGTTTCATATTGAACGCGAAACACAGTAGGTAAATTTGACCAGACCGGGTAACCTGAAGACCCTTACACCCTGCAACATCCGAATCGCCGCCATGAATGCAACATCAGATATGTCTATGAAAACCAACGACGTGCTGCGCGTCGAGCTAGAGGTTTTTCGCCGCGAACACCGCGATCTGGACGAGGCAATAACCGTGCTGAACGAAAAGGGCGCAGGCGATCCGCTGACCATCCGCCGGCTGAAAAAGCAGAAATTGGTGCTCAAGGACAAGATCGCCATTATTTTCGATCGCCTGACCCCCGATATCATTGCCTGACTGCACGGGTCCAAACACACCTTTCCGAGCTGGCCCAAAAAATGGGATGGATATGGGATATCCTTTGGGGCTGATATTACGAGACAACGCAAGCGGGGCAAATACACATGAAGACAACCATTCTGGGTGGGGTGATTTTCCTTATACCCCTGGCATTCGTTGTTATCGTTTTGACCAAGGCGTTTGAGGTAAGCATGCTTTTGGCAAAGCCGATTGAACGTCTGGTTCCGATTGAACACCTTGCTGGCATTGCACTGTTGGATATCATTGCAATAATTTTGCTGCTGGTGATTTGCTTTGTGGCCGGGCTTGTGGCGAAAAGTGCCGCAGTGGCCAAACGGGTTAACCGACTGGATGGAATTCTGATCAACATCATACCCGGTTACGCAGTTGCCAAGGGGATCGTCAGCGGGGCCGCCAACAAAGATGGGACCACCCCTGACCTGAGCCCGGTTTTGGTGCGCTTTGACGATTATGAACAGATTGCGTTTGAGATTGAGCGCATGGGGGATCGCTGTGTGGTCTTCCTTCCGGGGTCGCCTTCGGCCTGGTCAGGGGCTTCGGTCATTGTTGATACGGCCCGTGTGACCGCCCTTGATCTGCCACCTCACCAGGCGGTCAAACTGCTGCGTCTGATGGGGCGCGGGATGTCCAAGATCGAGCTTCCTCAAGTTGACGCACGAACCACCTGACCTCGCGCAAAGTACGGATCAAGGTCAGAACCCATGTATCCTGCATCACTCATTTGCCGGGGCCGGATCTAAATCATTGCCTGAATCATTGCCTGTGCGCACCATCGGGCTATAGTGCGCGCTCTTTCAACGCGAGGACGGGTTTATGGTCGAAATTCCTGTGGGCATCATTATGGGCAGCCAATCGGACTGGCCGGTGATGAAAGAGGCAGCAACCATTCTGGACGAACTGGGGGTGGCATATGAAACCCGTATCGTTTCAGCGCACCGCACGCCGGACCGGCTGTGGGACTATGGGCGCACGGCGGTGGATCGCGGATTGCAGGTAATCATTGCCGGGGCTGGCGGCGCGGCGCATCTGCCGGGGATGATGGCATCCAAAACGCGGGTCCCGGTGATTGGCGTGCCGGTTCAGACACGGGCCCTGTCGGGTGTTGATTCGCTTTATTCCATTGTCCAGATGCCCAAAGGTTACCCTGTGGCAACCATGGCGATTGGCGCGGCGGGTGCGGCCAATGCCGGGCTGATGGCTGCCGCCATTCTGGCCTTGCAGGACACGGCCCTTGCCGGGCGCCTTGTGGCATGGCGCGCGGCCCTTTCGGCCTCGATCCCCGAGGAACCCAAAGATGAATAAACCCCTTTCTTTGCCCCTTGCCCCCGGGTCGGTGATTGGCATTCTTGGTGGCGGCCAACTGGGCCGGATGCTGTCGGTTGCCGCCGCGCGACTGGGGTTTCGCAGCCATATATTCGAACCCGGCCCCAATCCCCCCGCGGGCCACGTGGCCGAACAGGTGACAACAGCCGGTTATGACGACGACAAGGCGCTGACACGGTTTGCCAGGGCCGTCGATGTCATCACCTTCGAGTTTGAAAACATCCCGACCTCGGCGCTGGACATCCTTCAGGCACACCGCCCAATCCGGCCAGGACGCGAGGCGCTGCGGATCAGCCAGGACCGGCTGAGCGAAAAGAATTTCCTGCAAGGGCTGGGCCTGAAAACCGCCCCGTTTGCCGATATTACCGACCTTGCCAGCCTTGTTTCGGCAATCGGGCAGATCGGCACGCCAGCGATCCTGAAAACCCGCCGCATGGGGTATGACGGCAAGGGGCAGGTACGGCTGAACCAACCAGAAGACGCCGCCGGCGCGCTGGCCCGGATGGGCGGCGCACCGGCCATTCTTGAAGGGTTCATCGACTTCAGCCACGAGGTTTCGGTCATCGCCGCACGGGGGCTGAATGGCGAAGTTGCCTGTTTCGACCCCGGCGAAAACATCCACCGGGACGCCATCCTGCATACCACCACCATCCCGGCCCGCCTGACCCCGTCACAGCGCACCGATGCCATCCTGCTGGCGGCCAACATCCTGAATGCGCTTGATTATGTCGGCGTTCTGGGGGTTGAACTGTTTGTCACGCCCGGCGGGCTGATCGTCAACGAAATTGCCCCCCGCGTGCATAATTCCGGCCACTGGACCCAGAACGGCTGTGCGGTGGACCAGTTCGAACAACACATCCGCGCCATTGCCGGCTGGCCGCTGGGCGACGGGCAACGGTATGCGGATGTGGTGATGGAAAACCTGATCGGTGACGACATGGACAGGATACCGGAACTGGCGCGGGACCCGTCAACGGCGATCCATCTTTACGGCAAGGCCGACACCAAACCGGGCCGCAAAATGGGCCATATCAACCGGGTAAGCAAGCGGGCGTAACCGCTGCCTGCCTCAATCGTCGGTTTTCAATTCTGGCATCTGGCAAAACCCCTGGGGCGGAATATCAAGCGCCGCGTTGAACTTGCTTGAAAGGTTCTGAAACGCGATCAGGGCGGTCAGTTCAATAATCGTGTCATCGTCATAATGCACCCGCAACTGGGCCATCAGTTCATCGCTGACGCGCCCCTCTGTGCGTGTCACCTGTTCCGTATATTCCAGTGCCGCGCGTTCCTCTGGCGTGAACAAATCACTTTTCTGCCAGCTGCGCAGCGCCAGTATCTTGTCCTCACTTGCGCCGCGTTTCTGCAAGGTCGCGCCGTTGATATCGACGCAGAATTCGCAATGGTTGATCTGCGAAACCCGCACCGTCACCATCGAACGCAGCGCGCCGTTCAGTGGCGAACCCTTTCGGTTCAGCGCGCCATAAAGCACCGCCACCGACGCGAACACCCACTTAGAGCGCCCCCACAGCAACCCGGGGTCCAGAATCGCCCCGTATGTGTGTTTTTGCTTGGCAAAGAACAAACGAATGAACCATGGGTATTTGTTCACGGGCTTTGGTTGAACGTGCATGGAAAATCCTTCTTTTTCAGTGCATAAGCTGCCTGTTTTGCTAACACATCCACCGGGCGGGCGCGCGATTACTCTTTGCCGGAACGATCAAAAAACCGCGATGCCACGAGACCGTTCATGTAGCTGACCCGCCCACCCGACAGCGTCGCCGCCACCCGGTGGGTTTTTGCATCCAGAACCACCAGATCGGCCCGCTTGCCCACCTCAAGCGTGCCCCGGTCATCCAGCCCCAGCACCTGCGCCGGACCGTGCGACACCAACCCCCAGGCGGTGGCCATATCAACCACCCCGGAACGCGCCAGCATCAGCGCCGCCCGGCGCGGGCTGGGGTAATGATAATCCGAGGCCAGCGCATCACACAGCCCCATTGAAATCAGATCGATCGCACTGGCATTGCCTTTATGCGAACCGCCCCGCACCACGTTGGGGGCCCCAAGAACAACAGCGTCCCCACCCGTCCTTGCGGCCTGCGCCGCCACTTCTGTTTCGGGGAATTCAGCGATCCGCACCCCCCGCGCGCGCCAGTCCCCGCGTTCATCGCCCGAGCGGTCATCATGGCTACCCATGCGCACGCCCTGCGCCCTTAGCGTGCTGCACAGCCGGTCCAACGCCCCCGCCACCTCGTCTGTGCGGGCATGAAGCGCCATCAGCATCTTCAGGTGTGCCTCGGGGTTGCGCCCAGCCTTCAGGGCCTGCCCGGTCAGCCGGGGGGGGCGACGCCCCTGGGCCAGCCGATCATGCGGCAGGTGGTCATTGAACACCACATAAGGCACACCCCATTGGGCAATTCGCGCTGGCAGGTCATCATAATCGTCCAGCATATGTGTCTCGAACCGCAATTGCGGGATCAGGTCGGTCACCGCCACTGGGGCCACCTTGCGGATCGCCGCGAACACCTGTGCTGCATATTCGGGGCTGCGCAGCCCACCTTCCCAGCTTAGGAACTGCGCCAGAACGGCGGTGGTGATGCCATTGGCGGCCAGCTCGGCCTCGGTGGCGATCACGCCTTCTTCCATCTGCTTCATCGCGCCCCGGCGTGGGGCCAGGTGCCTCTCAAAGCCATCCCCATGCAGATCGATGATTCCCGGCAGCACCAGATACCCTGTCAGGTTCACCTCTTGCCCGGTTGGTTCTGCCGAAATTAGCCCCCCGGCCAGCGATACCCGGCCAGACACCAGCCCGACCTGCGGCAAAAGAACCTTGGCCCCGACCAGATCAACCGACAGGGTGGTCAATTCTCGGGGTCCTTTGCCGGGTCATTTGACGGATCAGCAACCGGATCATTTGCCGGATCAGTTATTGGCCCCTGCAGGCAATCCCGCCCCCTGCAAACATCTTTGATGGTGCCAAATACGGCGTCCAGCCAGGAAATATCTGCATCAAAGCGGCCAAACTCCAGAAAATGGACCGACTCGGCGATAACACGGGGGTTGTTCATCATGAATGTATGGGTGACCGGAAGGACGATGTGGTCGCGCATCCCGTCAACCATGGTCGAGCGAACCGAAACCTTGCCGTCATCCGGCCCCTTGATGATCGATGAAAACACCGGGTTCAGCGAAGTATCCCCGGCAATCACCCCCAGCGGAAAGTTCACCGGCGGCAGGCGACGTGGCAGGCTGTCAGGGCTGGTGCCCAGCGCCATCCCCGCCGGCCCGTTCAACAGGCCGAACACCTCCCAGTCACCCAGACGGTCCACCAGTTCGCTTCCCTGGTTTGGCGGCCCGAGCATCACCACTCGGCCCAGGTTCTCTGGTATGTGCGAGCGGAACCAATAACGGATCAGAATGCCCCCCATGGAATGGGCAATGAAATGCACCCGCGTATCGCCACATTCGGCCATCGCCTTTGGCAGGGTTTGCCCCACCAGCACCGGAACCGGCATAACGGTCGAGTCATATCCGGGGCGCACCACGGTATAACCACGCGATTTCAACACCTCTTCCATGATCGCAAACGAGGTCTCGGTGCGGGCCAGACCATGCAGCAGAATCACACAATCAGCACGGACACTTACCGGCACCAGCAACAGGAAAAACAAAAACCATTTCATGCGCCGTGAGATACGCGGTAATTGCGTATTGATAAAGGGGGCCAGTGGCCGTTCGGGCATTGCCCTAAGGTGCCTTTGGCCGGTCGGCGCGATACAGCGACACCACCACGCCCCCCGTCACCAGCCGCATCAAAGCCCCCCGAACGCCTTGGGGTACTTTAACGTCACGCGCGGCACACCCTCCGGGCCCGCCCCTCCGGCCAGCAAAGTATTGCCAACCGGATACGGCGTTTCCAGCCGTGCGGCCCTTGCCTGTGAAAACCCGGCCCGTTCGTAAAATCCCACTTGCCCCAGCACGACAACATAACGCCCGCTTATGCGCGCCCATTCGCTTAGCATGCCGATCATTCGCTGGCCGTGGCGCTTGCCCTGCCAGTCAGGATGGACCGCCACCGGGGCCAGGCACAGCCACCGCTTGGGGGCACGCATGAGCGACAGCGCGAAATAACCAATGACCTCGCCCTGCGCGGCCAGCACGCTTTCACCGGCGATAACCCGATCCTTGCGCAACTGATGCACCAGGGCGGCCTCGTCCGGGCCCGCAAAGGCAACCCTTAGCAGCGCATCCACCGCATCTTCTTCGCCGCGCCGCATATCCCTGGTAAAATCTGGCCCGTTCAACATTTGCCCGCCTCCCTGACAGAAATGGGGCCACCCAAAGGCCACCCCGATCCCTTATAGCATTTCGGACCAACCTTGAAACGGATCATCGGCCTGCCCGCGTGTCTGTCGTTTTCAAACGGCAAAAGGGGCCCCAACCCGGAGCCCCTTTCTTAGTCATTCCAACAAGGGAACGGCGTGATTTACATCATGCCGCCCATGCCGCCCATGCCGCCCATGTCGGGCATGCCGCCACCGGCACCTTCTTTGGCTGGCTTGTCGCCAACCATGGCTTCGGTGGTGATCAGCAGACCAGCGATGGATGCTGCGTCCTCAAGTGCGGTACGCACAACCTTGGCCGGGTCCAGAACACCGTCAGCGAACAGGTCGCCATAAGTTTCGGTCTGGGCGTTAAAGCCAAACGTAGGATCGTTGCTTTCGCGGACCTTGCCGGCAACAACAGCACCGTCAACACCAGCGTTTTCAGCGATCTGACGCAGAGGGGCCTCGACAGCCTTACGCACGATGGAGATACCGGCGTTCTGATCCGAGTTTTCACCGGTCAGACCTTCCAGAGCTTTGCCACCCTGAACCAGGGAAACACCGCCGCCAACGACGACACCTTCCTGAACAGCCGCACGTGTTGCGTTCAGCGCGTCATCGACACGGTCTTTACGCTCTTTCACTTCGACTTCGGTCATGCCACCAACGCGGATAACAGCAACACCGCCGGCCAGCTTGGCCACACGTTCCTGCAGCTTTTCACGGTCGTAATCCGACGTGGTTTCTTCGATCTGCTGACGGATCTGGGAAACGCGCGCTTCGATTTCGGCTTTTTCGCCGTTGCCATCGATAACGGTGGTTTCGTCCTTGGTGATCTGGATCTTCTTGGCGGTGCCAAGCATCTCCATGGTCACGGTTTCCAGCTTCATGCCCAGATCTTCGGAAATCACCTGACCGCCGGTCAGAATGGCCAGGTCCTGCAACATCGCCTTGCGACGATCACCAAAACCCGGTGCCTTGACGGCAGCAATCTTCAGGCCGCCACGCAGCTTGTTGACAACCAGAGTGGCCAGCGCTTCGCCTTCCACGTCCTCGGCAATGATCAGCAGCGGCTTTTGCGACTGGATCACCGACTCGAGCAGCGGAACCATGGCCTGCAAAGACGAGAGTTTCTTCTCGTGCAGCAGGATCATGCAATCTTCCAACTCGGTGGTCATCTTGTCGGCGTTGGTCACGAAATACGGGCTAAGGTAGCCACGATCAAACTGCATGCCTTCGACAACTTCGGTCTCGGTCTCGAGGCCTTTGTTCTCTTCAACAGTGATAACGCCTTCGTTGCCAACCTTCTGCATCGCATCAGCGATCTGACGGCCGATCTCGGATTCGCCGTTGGCAGAAATGGTGCCAACCTGCGCAACTTCGTCGCTGTCTTTGACTTCGCGCGATGCGTCTTTGATGTGCGAAACGATCTTGCTGGTGGCCAGATCGATACCACGCTTAAGGTCCATCGGGTTCATGCCGGCGGCAACCGATTTCAGGCCTTCCTTGACGATGGCCTGGGCCAGGATCGTCGCGGTGGTGGTGCCGTCGCCGGCCTCATCATTGGTGCGGCTGGCCACTTCTTTGACCATCTGCGCGCCCATGTTCTCGAACTTGTCTTCCAGTTCGATTTCCTTGGCAACCGTAACACCGTCCTTGGTGATACGCGGTGCGCCAAAGGATTTGTCGATGACAACGTTACGGCCTTTGGGGCCCAGGGTCACTTTGACAGCATCGGCCAGAATGTTGACACCGGCCAGCATACGGTTGCGGGCATCGGTGCCGAATTTGACGTCCTTTGCAGACATTTGCATTCTCCTTGAGAGATTTCTTGAATGTTCGGCGAATTATCTTGGGGTCGAAGGCCCGAAGGCTTATTCGATGATCCCCATGATATCGCTTTCTTTCATCATCAGCAGTTCTTCGCCATCGAGAGTAACCTCGGTGCCGGACCACTTGCCGAACAGGATCGTGTCGCCGGTCTTAACGGCCATCTCGATCAGTTCGCCGCTGTCCTTGCGCGCGCCTTCGCCACAAGCAACAACCTGGCCTTCGCTCGGCTTTTCCTTGGCGCTATCGGGAATGATCAACCCACCAGCAGTTTTCTCGTCACCTTCGGTACGGCGTACCAGTACGCGGTCATGAAGCGGTTTCAATGCCATCTTTGCAGCTCCTTCATAGCTCAAAGTTTGTATCCTGCCTCTCTCCTTGCGGGGAGGCTATTATCACTCACCTGATGCGAGTGCTAACGGCGCATAGCTAGGCACGAGGTCATGGCCTGTCAACTCTGCATCAGTAATAAATCCAAGAATCCCGGCCCAACCCGTTCCTCCGCCTGACAAAACCCGGTTTTGGCGCGGTATCACCAGTCCGCCACGCGCCGATCCTGTCCTTGCCATGGCCCCGGGATCAGACCACCTTGGCACGAAACGCACGGGATTCGCCCCACCAACAGGCCAACGCGGCCCACAATGAAAAGGTTTGCCATGCCAATTTTCCTGATCCGACACGGACAATCCGAATTCAACGTGGTCTACGAGGCAGACGGCACCGACCCGATGGTTCTGGACGCCCCCCTGACGGCGCTTGGTCAGGCACAGGCCCGGCAGGTCCGGGAAAAGGTGGCCGATCTGGGAATCAGACAAGTTATCACATCACCGCTGACCCGTGCGATTCAGACGGCGTTGGGCATTTTCGACGGGATTGCGCCAATCAGGGTCATGGCCGGGCATCATGAACACCTTGAACACAGTTGCGACATCGGCCGCGCGCCCCATCAGTTGCAGGCTGACTTTCCAATGCTGTCGTTTGATCATCTGGACGATATCTGGTGGCATCAGGGGCAAGAGAACGAAACCGGCGTCCCGGTTGAACCGCACGATGTCTTCGGGGCCCGCATAGACCGGTTTCGCGACAGCCTGCACAGCCTGACAGACCGGCCCGTGGCGATCATCGGCCACGGAAATACATTCAAGGAACTGGCCGGGTTCGACATGGCCAATTGTGAACTGCGCCAATACACGCCCTGATCCAGATCATTCCCAGCTATAGGCCCAGTGCTTTAGCCCCTCGTGGCCCGTATCCGTCAGCCCATAAATCCCGGTCGATACCCGTTCGAACCAGCCATAATGGTTGTCGGCCATCAGTCGGGTTGCCTGCCTGACCCCCACGGCGCTGGCCACCCCCGCCCCCTTGGTCGGGCCATGTTCGGCCAGATGCGCCGCACAGCGCAGCGCATCCTGACGATACCCGGTAACAATGCCATGGCGCGTGGCCCCGCCCGCATTGGGGTCCCCCCGCAGCCGGTCGAATTCGCGCAACAGGCGCACCGTGCGCTTTTTCGACTTGCGCGGCGTGTATGGGCCCGGATCGCACTGTACCTCGGCGCGCCCGGTTGCCCCGTCACCCCGCACCGTGATCAGCCCCAGCCCCAGACGGCGACACAGGGCCAGATTATCCTTTAACGCGCGCCGCGCGGTCTTGCCGGTGGGGCGCGGCACGGCCACATAAACCAGATCACTGACCGACAGCCTTGCAATCGCCTGATGAAACAACCCCAGCGAAAAGCGCAATTTCAGCTCAACGATAACGGGCGGGTCGTCCCCGCGCATGGCCACCACATCTGCCGCCCCGACCTCGCCCTTGACGGCATAGCCCTGACGTTCCAGCAGCGCCTTGACCGGCGGGTAAAGATCCTGTTCGCGTGTCATCATGTTCACAATAGGCAATGTCTTGCGTCGCGTCCATTTGCCAACGAATGGCCACGTGACAAGCAACAGGTCCCCGCCTATAAGGCGCGCAACCCCACCTAATTGATCAGGATCATGCAATGACCATCCAAGTTCTGGGCCACAAATCCCCCGACACCGATTCCACCGGGTCCCCCATCATCTGGGCCTGGTATCTTAGCGAAATCAAGGGCACCCCGGCCGAGCCAAAGCTGTTGGGCGAACCCAACACCGAAGCCAACTTTATGCTGGTGCGCTGGTTCCTGGAAAAGCCGGCGATCATTGCAGATCTGGCCGATGGCGCGCCTTGCGTCATTGTCGACACCAACAACCCCGCCGAACTGCCCGCCAATATCAACGGCGCGGATGTGCAGGCGATCATCGACCATCACAAACTGGTCGGTGGACTGGAAACCAAGGGTCCGATCGACATCACCATCCGTCCCGTCGCCTGCACCGCCACCATCATGCATGACTTGATCGGCGACGACATGGACAAGATGCCCGACAACATCAAGGGCGCGATGCTGACCTGCATCCTTAGCGACACGCTGGAATACCGCTCTCCGACCACCACCGCCCATGACAAGGCCGTGGCCGAAGCACTGGCGGCTGATCTGGGGATCAATGTTGGCGAATACGCCGCCGAAATGTTTGCCGCAAAATCGGATGTGTCGTCTTTTTCGGATGCAGAGCTGCTGCGTATGGACAGCAAGGAATATCAGATCGGCGGCACCAAATTCCGGATATCGGTTCTGGAAACGACCGCGCCCGACGTGGTGCTGGACCGTCAGGCATCACTGATGCAGACCATGCCCGGCGTCGCCGCCGAGGATGGCGTCGATCAGGTCCTGCTGTTCGTCGTCGACATCCTGAACGAAGAGGCTACCCTGCTGCTGCCCAACGACACGGTCCGCAGCGTGGCCAGCAAAAGCTTTGGCGTTGAGGCCACCGGCGACGCCGTGGTCCTGCCCGGCGTCATGAGCCGCAAAAAACAGATCATCCCCAACCTCAAGGTCTGACACCCCGGCCAAGCCGAGCAGAACAGAAAAGCCGCCGCGTGATCCCCTCACGCGGCGGCTTTGTTATGTAAAGAATACCCGATGGCGGCGGCAAACCGCCCCGACCCTGCCTAACGCAGGGTATAGACAACCTTTTTGGCAAGCGCCTTGGTCACCGGATCGACCTGCATGGCAAACGCCCCGATCCTTTCCACCATGGTGCCGGCCTGCAGGCGGCCCAGCCGCTCCTCATAAGTCACCAGGCCCAGGCTGGCGACAAGAAACACCTTGAACCCGATAAAGGCGGCGAAACACAACAGAACCGCGCGCCCGGATATACGGATTGGCGGGCGCTTGGGCCGGGCAACGATCAACCCATCAGGCTGCATATGCGTGACGTAGCCGCGCGTCATCGCATCGTGCTTGCGCGAAAGCCGCTGCAAACGTTCACTAAACTGGCGTTGATTTTTAACCATAACAACCTCTGGATATCTTGCCCACATCTGCGGACAACCAAAATAGGTAGCGATTATGGCAAAATCTGGGCAGGTGCCTTATTGCGCCCTTATATTCGGCGCCTTTAGGCCGTTTTCTGCAAAACTAGCGTCGTCCAGTCACCGATCCGGGTCTGTTTGAGCGGATTGATGCCGAATTGTGCATAAACATCGACAATATTTTTTGCCTGTTCGTTCAAAATTCCCGAAAGAATTGCGAAACCACCGGGGCGAAGGTGGGTTTCGACGTCCGGGGCCAGCGCAATCAGCGGCCCTTTCAGGATATTCGCAAAGATCAGATCATAGGGGGCTGCCGCACGCAGATCGGCATGGTCGAACCCGGCTGCCTCAAGGCAACTCACCCGGCCTTTCATGCCGTTCGCGCACAGGTTGGCCTCGGCCACCTCTACCGCCACCTGATCAATGTCGCTGGCCAGAATGGTGGCGTCCCAGATCCGCGCGGCGGCCATCGCCAACACGGCCGTGCCACAACCTATATCGGCAACCCTGTCGGCCACGAACCCGTCCTCGATCAACCCCTCCAGCGCCTCCAGGCATCCCAGCGTCGTACCATGATGCCCGGTCCCGAACGCCATTGCCGCCTCGATCAGCAACGCCACCACGCCATCGGGCACCTTATCGCCATCATGGCTGCCATAGACAAAGAACCGGCCCGCCCGGACCGGGGCCAGTTCCCGGCGCACATGTGCCACCCAGTCGGTTTCCGGCAGTTCGGACACCACAAACGGCTGCGCGCCAAAGGCTGCCGCCAGCAGGGCCAGCGCCGCCATATCCGGCCTCTCGGTGAAATAGCCGCCCACCTCGTACAGGCCCGATCCGTCCTCTACCTCGAACACGCCGATGCCGGTTGGTTCGGGGGCCATGTGTTCCATGGCCAGGCCCAGCGCCTCGGCGGCGGTTTTCACGGGCAGGGTTGTCAGTGCGGTAAAGGTCGGCATCAGTATCTCCTGAAACGGTTCGTATGCGGATAAGCACGAGGCGCGCGGGGCGCACCCGGCCCAAAGTTCATTCCGCCGGCGCGGCGGCAAATTTGCTTAGCTTCGTCTCGTTGCCCGGTGCCGGGTGGCGCGGGACCAAAAGCGCCAGCGCCAGTGAAATCAGCGCCATGCAGGACGCCAGTCCGAACACCGCCGCAGGCGAAACCACCCACAACAGCCCCAAAAGCACCGGCAGGAACACCGCCGCGATGTGATTGATGGTAAAGGCCACGGCCGCAGTGGGCGCAATATCACCCGGATCGGCAATCTTCTGGAAATAGGTCTTTAGGGCCAGCGCCAGTGCAAACAGGACATGGTCGATCACATAAAGAACCGCCGCCAGCACCACGCCCCAGCCGAACCAGTAAATCCCGCCATAGGCCGCGAACACGATCGCCAGTCCGCCATATTCAACGATCAGCGTGCGCCGCTCTCCGAACCGGGAAACCGCCTTGCCCAGCAACGGGGCCAGACCGATGTTCAGCACCAGATTGATCAGATACAGCCCGGTCAGTTCCTGCACATCAAAGCCGAACTTTTCAACCATCATGAAACCGGCAAACACCATGAATATCTGGCGCCGCGCCCCGGCCATGAACTGCAACGCATAATACAGCCAGTAACGCCGGCGCAGGATCATCTTTTTGACCTGCGGGTGCGGGGCCTCGAACTGCGGATAGGCGATCAGGCAGAACACGGCCACCCCGGCCGTAAACAGACCCGCCGCCATGAACACCACATTATAGGTCAGCCCCAGTGTGTCCCACATCAGCACGATCAGCACGAACACCACCAGCGTCACCGCCGACCCTGCCCCCATGATCCAGCCCAGCATTTGCGGCGCACGGTCTTTCGGCAACCACTGAAGCTGCAACGATTGGTTGACCGTCTCGTAATAATGGAACCCGATCGAGCTGAGCATGGTCAGGGTCAGCAGCCCCTCTAGCGAAGGAAACCACGCGGTAAAGGCCGTCGCCACACCCAGCAGCGCCAGCGAAACCAGCCCCAGCACCTGTTCACGCACGAATATGATGATCGCAATCACCCCCACGGCCAGAAAGCCGGGTATCTCGCGCACCGTGTGCAACAGGCCAATATCTGCCCCGTCAAACGCCGCCACCTCGATCACGAAATTGTTCAGCAGCGCGTACCAGGAAAAGAACGCCACCGGCATCGCCATCGCGCCGACAAACAGCAACGTCACCGGCCTGCGCCAGAACGCCAGACTGGCGGCATCATTAATGGATACAAGGTTGCTCATTCCCCGGACATACGCCCGCCGCCGCAACTTGGCGAGGGCAAAAGAAGGCACATCTGATCTGTATCAATACACAAACCGGCGGCAATCCTCTATATATCGCAAAACCTGAATGAGTCGGAGACACGCAATGGATATCCTGCCCCTGGTCGAACGGATCGGAGAGGCCCCGACAGCGGCGCTGTTCGGACTGCTAACCGGGACGGTGTTTGGCATTGCCGCACAGCGTTCGCGGTTCTGCCTGCGCGCGGCGGTGGTCGAATTTGGCCGCGGGGCGATGGGTGATCGCATGTCGGTCTGGTTGCTGACCTTTTCAACTGCGGTGGTCTGGGTGCAGGCGGCGCAGCTTTTGGGTCTGATGGACAGCGCCGATGCCCGCATGATGGCCGTGCCCGGCAGTTGGTCGGGGGCCATTGTCGGCGGGCTGGTGTTTGGCGCGGGCATGGTTCTGGCGCGCGGCTGTTCGGGGCGCCTGCTGGTGATGGCCGCCACCGGCAACCTGCGCTCGGTCGTGTCGGGGCTGATTTTCGCGGTGGTGGCCCAGATGAGCCTGTCTGGCATCCTGTCGCCCCTGCGCGACCGGATCGCCGGGGTCTGGACCACGGCGGGGGGACGCAACATGGACCTGCTGGCGGCCCTGGGCCTGCCGGAATATGGCGGATTGCTGATCGGACTGGCCATCGCAGTGCTGGCCCTGTTCCTGTCACGGCGCAACCGTATCGGGGCCGCACGCCAGATATTTGCCTCGGGCGTCGGGTTTGCGGTCGCCCTGGGGTGGGTGCTGACCTATGCGCTGTCACAGGTGGCGTTTGACCCGGTGCAAATCGAAAGCGCGACCTTTACCGGCCCTTCGGCGCATACGCTGATGTTTTTCCTTGAACGGAACCCGGTGCTTGAATTCGACATTGGCCTGATACCGGGGGTTTTCATCGGCGCATTCCTTGCCGCCGCCCTGTCCGGAGAGCTGAAGTTTCAGGGCTTTGACGGGCCGACGCCAATGCGCAGGTCGATGATCGGCGCGGCCATGATGGGCTTTGGCGGGATGCTGGCGGGGGGCTGTGCCATCGGGGCCGGGGTGACCGGCGGGTCAATCTTTGTCGCCACCGCCTGGACCGCGTTGTTTTTCATGTGGGTCGGCGCAATCGTGACAGATTATCTGGTGGATCAACGACAGGTGGCCGTGACGGCCTAGGGTCAGGACCCACTAATCCTGCACCACTGGCGCTGTTTTCCCGAAATATCAGTGGTTTGGCGCGCGCCGTCAATGGTGGCTCCATTTTCAAGCGCGCCGAGCCGCTGAGATGAAGGGAAAACAGCGTCCTTCGGATTTGACGGATTTTCCCTCTGACTGCGTTGCAGGTCTTTGAAAATAAACCAGATTTATATGCGCCCTGTGCCTTGTCAGAGAAAAAATCTGTAAAACCAGTGGTGCAGGATTACTGGGTCCTGACCCTAAGCTAAACGCAACAGTTGGCAGGACACAAAAACCCATTATAGTTGAAACACATAATAGG
>DAOUPC010000014.1 GCA_030626365.1 Paracoccaceae bacterium | reverse complement strand
TCAAAGCCGTGCAGAAAGGTCCGTGGGGCCGCCCCGTCAAACAGCTTTTGCACAATCTCTTCACGGGTTTCGGCATCTGCGGTGGCGGTGAATGCAGCCAGCGGCACGCCCAGCGCACGGCGCAATTCCCCGATCCGCAGGTAATCCGGGCGGAAATCATGGCCCCATTGCGATACGCAATGGGCCTCGTCCACGGCGATCAGGCTTACCCCGATCCGGCGCAACATGCCCATTGCCGACCCTGCCGCCAGCCGCTCGGGGGCCATATAAAGCAGCTTTAACTGCCCCTTTTCCAGCGCATCCCAGACCGCATCGGTTTCTTCCTGGGTATTGCCCGACGTCAGCGCACCCGCCACCACCCCGGATTCCTGCAAAGCACGCACCTGATCCCGCATCAGGGCAATCAGCGGTGATATGACCACCGTCACCCCGTCGCGCATCAGCGCCGGCAATTGAAAGCACAAGGATTTTCCGCCACCCGTGGGCATGATCGCCAGCACGTTTTCACCGGCTGCCACGGCCTCGACGATTTCCTCCTGACCCGGACGAAAGGTGTCGAATCCAAATACATCACGCAAAAGCGGGGCAGCGCCGTTCATGGCTTTTGGGCCTCG
Organism: Paracoccaceae bacterium; assembly: GCA_030626365.1. GTDB lineage: Bacteria > Pseudomonadota > Alphaproteobacteria > Rhodobacterales > Rhodobacteraceae > NVQY01. Next base: position 17,149 of record DAOUPC010000014.1, on the reverse strand, counting down.
TATAAGATTTTATCTATCTGCTCTTGATCAGGACAATCACATACTAAGATATCGTGAACAAGGGCGCACTAGCCCTGCTTTGCCCTGCCATGCGGCCCCAAATTCAGACGACACCAAAGGCGCTGATATCAGTAGAAGAACGCCGCATTATTCCGCAGGACGATACGCAGAATAACAATCGACAGCAGAACAACCAGCGGGGCCAGGTCAATACCCTGCATCCGCGGCAACGCCCGGCGGATCGGCGTATAAAGCGGCTCAAGAATACGGTTCAGTCCGTCCCAGGCCTGGGCCACGAACTGTTGTTGCAGGTTAAGCACCTGAAAATTGATCAGCCAGCTCATGATCACATGGGCAATAATGAAGAACCAGACCACATCCAGGATCAGGTTCAGGATTTGGTACAGTGACTGCATGCGCTTCCCTCTTGTCGAACCGCCCTTCACCTAAGCGGCGCGCGGCCAAAGGGCAAGAGGAGCCCGCGAATACCAACCAAAGTACACGTGATACTTGATTAAAATGCCCTTCCCCTGTCATACCCATAGTTAACAAAACAATGGGGACAGGCATGGCTGATATATCAACGCGCAAACGTATCTGGGGCTGGTGGTTCTTTGACTGGGCCAGCCAGCCGTATCACACATTGCTGGTCACCTTCATCTTTGGCCCCTATTTCGCGGCCGTTGCGGCCGAACACTATATGTCACAGGGGCTGGACACGGATGCGGCAAAGGCCGGTGCCCAAAGCATCTGGGCCTTGTGCCTGACGATAACCGGGCTGACCATTGGCTTTGGGGCCCCTTTGCTGGGCGCATTCGCGGACACCTCGGGGCGCAAAATGCCGTGGATCGTTGTTTTTTCCGCGATGTATGTGGTCGGGGCCGGGGCACTTTGGTGGACCTTGCCGGACGGGTCGAACATGCAATGGGGGCTGATTGCCTTTGGGTTGGGCTTTATCGGGGCAGAATACGCGCTGATTTTTATCAACTCTCAGCTTCCCGGGCTGGGCACGCCGGATGAAATTGGTGAAATATCCGGGTCGGGTTTTGCGTTTGGCTATGCCGGTGGGCTTATTTCGCTGATCATTTTACTGGTGTTCTTTGTCGAACAGGGCAGTGGCAAAACACTGGTCGGGCTGGACCCGGCATTCGGGCTTAACCCGGATCAGAAAGAGGGCACCCGGTTTGTCGGCCCGATCACCGCGATTTGGTATGCGGTCTTTATGATCCCTTATTTCCTGTGGGTACGTGAAACGCCCACCGGCAAAAGCGGGACGGTCGCACAGGCCCTTAGCCATCTGGGAAAATCCCTGGCCAACCTGCCCCGCCGTGTCAGCCTGTCGGCCTATCTGGGGTCATCGATGATCTATCGGGATGCGCTGAACGGGCTTTACGGGTTTGGCGGCGTCTATGCGCGGCTGGTTCTGGACTGGGAACTGACCCAGATCGGCATCTTTGGCATTCTTGCCCTTATATCATCGGCCGTGTTCAGCTGGTTTGGTGGCAAGGCCGACAAACGGCTTGGGCCAAAGCCGGTGATCATCTTTTCAATCTGGGTGCTGATCTTTGTGTGCGCCACGATTGTCAGCATGTCGCGCACGCAGGTCTTTGGGATTACACTGGCCGAAGGGTCAACCCTGCCGGACATCATTTTCCTTGGCTGCGGGGTCTTGATTGGCGGCATGGGCGGAATTTTGCAGGCCTCAAGCCGGACCATGATGGTGCGTCATTCCCCACCCGATGCCCCCACCGAAAGCTTTGGTCTTTATGGGCTTTCCGGGCGCGCAACCGCATTTATCGCGCCTGCACTGATCCTGCTGGCCACCGAAATGACCGGAAGTGCGCGCCTTGGGATGTCGCCGATTGTTGTGCTCTTTTTTATCGGCATGATTCCGCTATTCTGGGTCAAAGCCGAAGGGGACCAGACCGGATGACATTTGCACGCCTGACCTGCTGCCTGATCCTGTTGCTGGGCATCGCCATGCCCGCAGCAGGTGAACCCCTGGCCAAGCAGCAGTTCGGGGCCAAGACCAACGGATCACACCAACGCCCCGCGGCCTTTGGCAGCTATGCCAAGGGCTGTGTTGCCGGTGCCGTGCAACTGCCGGAAACCGGCCCGACATGGCAGGCCATGCGCCTGTCGCGCAACCGCAACTGGGGGCATCCGCGCACCATTGATTTCATCGATGATCTCAGCGCATTTGCCGCCAAACAGCCGGGCTGGCAGGGATTGTATATCGGTGACATCAGCCAACCGCGCGGCGGGCCGATGATTTCGGGGCACCGCAGCCATCAGATCGGGCTGGATATTGATATCTGGATGCTGCCTGCCTCGCGTCTGAACCACAGCGCGTCTGCGCGCGAAAACATTTCCTCCATATCCACCCGCCGGGCCAAAGGGGCCTATGTCAACGATAACTGGAGCCGCGCCCACCACCGTATCCTGCGCGAGGCGGCCAAAGACAAACGCGTGGCGCGCATATTCGTCTTTCCCGGTGCCAAGGTGCAGATGTGCAAGGACGCGAAAGGCAATCGCAAATGGCTGCGCAAGATCAGGCCGTGGTGGGGGCATCATTATCATTTCCATGTGCGCCTGACCTGCCCAAGGGGGCGGCGCGGTTGCACCAATCAGGCCCCGCCACCACCCGGTGACGGCTGTGGCGATGCACAAAAGTGGGTTGATGACATCCTGAACCCACCCAAACCCAAGCCGGCCGACCCGAACGCCCCAAAATCCAAACCAAAACCACGCCGCGAATACGTGCTGGCGGATCTGCCCAAACAATGCACTTCGGTCCTGCGCTCAGATTAACCCTTGCCCTGATCCTTGCCTGCCTTGCCTCTGTCGCCATTGCGGATAAGGCCGGGCAGGCACGGTATCTGGGCAGTTTCCCATGGGTCATGGATAAACCGTGGTTTGGCGGCTGGTCCGGTATTGAACTGTCGCCGGATGGGCAAAAAATGACGGCAATTACCGACCGTGGCCATATCCTTGAGGCCACGATCAATCGCAGCGGCGACCAGATAACCGCCATCACGTCCCATCGGATGTGGCGGCTAAAGGCCAGCACCGGCAAATACCTGACCCCACGCATTGCCGATTCCGAAGGGCTGGCCCTGGCCCCCGATGGCACGATCTATATCTCGTTCGAGGGGGTCACCCGCGTGTCACGCCATATCCGGCCCGACACCCCGGCCCAGGTTTTGCCCCACCCCGCCGACTTTCGCGGATTTCCAAGGAACAAATCCCTCGAAGCCCTGGCCATGGATCACCGGGGGCGGCTTTTCGCCATTCCCGAAGACCTTGGCCGCCGCCGCCCGGATATCCGGGTCTTTGTCTATGACAACACCACCTGGTCACGACCCTTCACGCTTGCCGGCGGAACTGGGTTTCAGCCTGTTGGGGCCGATTTTGGCCCCGATGGGCGGCTATATCTGCTGGAACGCGCCTGGAGCGTGCTGGGGTTTCGCACGCGCGTGCGCCGATGGGATCTGATCGATGGCATGCCGCAAAACGAAGACCTTCTGGTGCAAACCCCGACCGGCACGCATGACAATCTTGAGGGGTTGACGGTCTGGCGTGACGCGCAGGGCCGCACGCGCCTGACAATGATCGCAGACGATAATTTCCTGCTGGTCCAACAAACCGAGATTGTTGAATATGTCCTGAACGATTGACTTGCACTTGGGCACGTGACCCGCTACGTGCCCCCCTGCCTGCCATGATGGCAGGACAAGTCGCCGCAACCTTGTTAAAACGGGCATACATCATGAACCGCACACATATCCCCGGCATTATTGCCATGGCCGCCATTGTCGTGGCCTCAAACATCCTTGTTCAGTTCCTCTTTACCCAATGGCTGACCTGGGGCGCATTCACCTATCCGCTGGCCTTTCTGGTCACCGACCTGATGAACCGCATCTATGGCGCACGCGCCGCACGTCAGGTGGTGCTGGCCGGCTTTGTCGCCGGTGTGGCCTGTTCGTTGATCGGCACGCAGATCGTCGGTGAATTCGGCCCGTTGGTAACGGCGCGTATCGCCATTGGCTCTGGCCTGGCCTTTCTGACGGCGCAATTGCTGGATATCAGTATTTTTTCGGCGCTGCGTCAGGGTAAATGGTGGCACGCCCCCCTGGCTTCGAGCGTTATTGGGTCCAGCGTGGACACGGTCCTGTTCTTTTTCATCGCCTTTTCCGCCCAACTGACCTGGCTTGAACCATCCAACGATGTATCCTGGGCAACCGAGGCCCTGCCGATACTGGGGGCTGGCCCTGTCGCGCCCCTTTGGGTGTCACTGGCCCTTGCCGACTGGATGGTCAAACTATCGCTGGCCATTTTGGCGCTGATCCCGTTCCGCCTGATCGCCAGGCGGATGGACCCAACCAACCGTCCGGTCTGAACCACCTTCCTGATCCCGGTGATGCGCGTTAAAGTCACCCACATGCGCATCACCGACACCATCATCATTCAGGACTGGGAACTAAGCGAACAGTTCATGCGGGCCTCTGGCCCCGGCGGTCAGAACGTGAACAAGGTCGCCAGCGCCGTTGAGTTGCGGTTCGAGGCCGCCCGCTCTCCCTCACTCCCCGGTCCGGTCAAATTCCGGCTGAAACGGCTTGCCGGGCGACGCTGGAGCAAGGATGGCGCCATCGTCATCCAATGCGATGAAACCCGGTCACAATCGCGCAACCGCGAAATTGCCCGTGCCCGGCTTGAGGCGCTGATCAAACAGGCGCTGGTCACCCCAAAACGACGGATTGCCACGCGCCCCACCAAAGGGTCGGTGCGCCGGCGCCTTAACGCGAAAAAGGCACGTGGTGACATCAAATCCCTGCGCGGCAAAATCCCCGATGATTAGAGTGTGATCCGGCGTGCCGCGCTGTTAGGGTGCGGCTGAAACAGATATCTACACAGACTACCCACAAGGAAAGATCATATGCGACTGAACGGCAAAACCGCAATCGTAACCGGCGGCGCATCAGGCTTTGGGGCCGGAATCGTGGCCAAATTCGTGGCCGAAGGCGCGCGGGTGATGATCGCCGACATAAACGGTGATGCGGCGCAGGCCATGGCCGACGAAATCGGCGCGTCAACGGTTGCCCAAACGGTGGATGTCTCGGACGGGGCTTCGGTTCAGGCGATGGCGGATGCGGCCCTTACCACCTTTGGCCACGTGGACATCCTGATCAACAATGCTGGCGTCACCCACCTGCCAACCCTGCTCGAAGACGTCAGCGAAGACGATTTCGACCGGGTATTCCGGGTCAACATGAAATCGGTCTACCTGACCGCCCGCGCCCTTGTTCCGCACATGAAAAAGCGGCAGCAGGGCGCAATCCTCAACGTCGCCTCGACCGCCGGCGTCTCTCCCCGGCCCCGGCTGAACTGGTACAATGCCTCCAAGGGCTGGATGATCACCGCCACCCGCACCATGGCGGTGGAACTGGCCCCCGATGGCATCCGTGTGAACGCCATCAACCCGGTCGCCGGTGAAACCCCCCTGCTGAAATCCTTTATGGGCGAAGACACCCCGGAAATCCGGGCCAAATTCCTGTCCACCATCCCCCTGGGGCGCTTTTCCCAACCCGAGGACATGGGCAACGCCGCCTGTTTCCTCTGCTCTGACGAGGCCAGCATGATTACCGGCGTCGCAATGGAAGTCGATGGCGGGCGGTGCATCTGATGGTCCCCTCCCCCCTTCTTCTGTTCTTAAATATCCCTGCCAGAGGCATCGCCCCCGCAGGGGGCGCACCCAAAATCCGCCGCCGTGGTGCATCATGATCCCCGGTCCCCGCAACCTTATCACCGACGTGCCCGGCCTGTTGGTCGGCAACGCCCAGGATGAAACCCTGAAATCCGGTGCAACCGTGCTGACGGCCGACGCACCCTTCACGGCCTCGGTCCATGTTATGGGCGGCGCACCAGGCACCCGTGAAACCGACCTGCTGGCACCGGACAAATCGGTCGTATCCGTTGATGCGCTGACCCTTGCGGGCGGATCGGCCTATGGGCTTGATGCCTGCTCTGGTGTGGTGGATGGGTTGCGCGCCTGTGGGCGCGGGTTTCGTCAGGCGGACGCGATCATCCCACTGGTTCCCGGTGCGATCCTGTTTGATTTGCTGAACGGTGGCGACAAGAACTGGACAGACAACCCCTATCATGCGCTTGGCCGGGCGGCCTTTGAATCCGCCACGCCGGATTTCGCGATTGGCTCAGTCGGGGCAGGCACCGGCGCGCTCACGGCCATGCTCAAGGGCGGGTTGGGGTCGGCATCGTTCGTGCTGGACGGGGGCGTCACCGTTGGGGCCTTGGTTGCGGTCAACCCGTTTGGCAGCGTCAACACCCCGGGCGAGCGGCATTTCTGGGCCGCACCCTTTGAGGTGGACGGCGAATTTGGCGGGCTTGGCCCGGATATGACCACCGGACTGGGGCGCGAATTTCACAGCCGCAAAATGGATCTCATGCTGGCGCGCTCAAACACCATCACACCCGAACGGACCAATACCACGATTGCCATTGTTGCCACCGATGCCGCCCTGACCAAGGCCCAGTGCCAGCGCGTTGCCACCGCCGCCCATGACGGGATTGCGCGGGCCACGGTTCCGGCACACACACCCAGCGACGGGGATCTGGTGTTCGCCCTGACCACCGGGGCCAGGGTGATGGAAAATTCAGGCCGGGAACTGTCCCTTATCGGACATGCCGCATCAATGTGCCTGGCCCGTGCAATTGCCCGTGCCGTCAGCCATGCCCGCCCGGCCCCCGGTGATACCTTGCCTTGCTGGTCCGGGGAAAATACCTGACAAAACCTTGCGACACGTCACCACGTGGCATCATGACCGTTTGACACCAACCCGACAAAGCCGCGTACTGGCACGATAACATCACACGGTAACATCAAGCACCGCCACAAGGCATTTTGTGCCAACCGCGCGGACCAGAACCTTGCGAACAGGACCAGCATGACACCGACCCAGACGAAAGGACGCCCCAGATGGATACCCTGATCCCGGCCTGGGTAAACGGAACCCTGACCCCGGTGGACAAGCTAAGGGCGCACAAAGAAGGGCTAAGACACAAGGCCGTTTCGGTGTTTGCCATTCGCGGAACCGACATCCTTTTGCAGCGCCGCGCACTTGGCAAATACCACACGCCGGGCCTTTGGGCGAACACCTGCTGCACCCACCCCAACTGGGACGAACCGCCAAGCACCTGCGCCGTGCGTCGCTTGCAGGAAGAACTGGGCATCACCGGGCTTTACCCGGAATTCAGGCACCACCTTGAATACAAGGCCGATGTCGGCAACGACATGATCGAACACGAAGTGGTAGATGTGTTTCTGGCCCATGTCCGCACCGATCTGGCGCTGCAACCAAACCCGGACGAGGTGATGGATACCCGCTGGATCGACTATCACGACCTGCTGGCCGAGGTCCTGCGCCACCCCGAACGCTTTACCCCGTGGCTGAAAATCTATTTGCGTGACCACGCAGACACGATATTTGGACCAGACCTGATTATTGCTGCAAAATCCGGTAACAAGACGGCATAAACACCAAAGCCACAAACCGACCGGAGACCAACACCATGACAGTACTGATTGCCGGCGGCGGAATCGCCGGGCTGACGCTGGGTTTGACCCTGCACCAGATTGGTGTGCCATTTCGCATTTACGAGGCCACCACAAAAATCCGGCCAATGGGTGTTGGCATCAACCTGCAACCCAATGCCGTGCGGGAACTTCTTGATCTTGGCCTGGCCGACGAACTAGAGGCAATTGGCGTCAAGACCCGGCAATACGGGTTCTATTCCCGACTGGGCAAGACCATCTGGGAAGAACCGCGCGGCAAATGGGCGGGATACGCCTGGCCGCAATATTCGGTGCATCGCGGGGCGTTGCAGATGATGTTGTACGAGGCCCTGATCAAACGGGCCGGGAATGACTGTGTTGTGACCGGCGCCCGTGCTGTCGGGTTCAAAACCGGCGCAGACACGGCCGTGCTACAGCTTGAAAACAACGATCAGGCCACTGGTGATTTGATTATTGCCGCCGATGGTATCCATTCAGCCCTGCGCGCGCAGATGTACCCGGACGAGGGCGCGCCAATCTGGAACGGGCGGGTTCTGTGGCGCGCCACCACCAAAAGCGACGCCTATTTCGGCGGGGCCGCCATGGTGATGATCGGGCACGACAGCCTGCGTCTGGTGGCCTATCCGATATCCGACGCAGACCCCGAAACAAACATCGCCACGATCAACTGGATTGCCGAAAAGAAATTCGACCTTGGCGACAGTTGGAAGAAAGAAGACTGGAACCGGGCCGCCGACATCAATGATTTCCTGCCCGACTTTGAAGGCTGGAAATTTGACTGGATCGATGTGCCGGCCCTGATCAGGGGGGCCGCGGTGGTCTATGAATACCCGATGGTTGACCGTGACCCGCTGACACAATGGACCACGGGGCGTGTGACGCTGATGGGGGACGCCGCGCATCCGACCTATCCGGTTGGTTCAAACGGGGCGGGTCAGGCCATTATCGATGCCCGCATCATCGGCGCGCGCCTGCTGGAACATGGGGTCACGGCGCAGGCGCTTGAGGCTTACGAGGCCGAAGTGCGCCCGGTTGCCACCGGCGTGGCACGCGCCAACCGGGCCGGCGGCGGACCGGATGGGGTTCTGCAACAGGTCGAAGACCTGTGCGGTGGGGATTTTGACGATATCGGCGATGTGATCCCGCACGATGATCTGGCGGCACACGCCGAGAAATACAAATCCCTTGCCGGGTTCTCGATCAAGGCACTGAACGCCAAGCCACCGATCATCCCGAAAGGCGCGCGGATCAGAACTGCATAGCCGCCTGCACCGCCCGCTGCCAACGGGCATAGCCCGCCTCGCGGTCCGTGTCGGCCATCTGCGGTGTGAACCGCCGGTCCAGCGCCCACATGGCCGAAAACCCGTCACTGTCCGGGTAAACCCCGGCCTGCATCCCGGCAAGCCAGGCCGCGCCCAGCGCGGTGGTTTCCTGCATCACCGGCCGGTCCACCGGCGCGCCCAGCACGTCAGACAGGCATTGCATGGTCCAGTTGCTGGCGCTCATCCCGCCATCGACACGCAGGACGACATCGGCCTTTGCCTGCCAGTCGGCCTGCATTGCCTGCAACAGATCACGGGTCTGAAACGCCACGCTTTCCAGCGTCGCACGGGCAAATTCCGCCGGGCCGGAATTGCGCGTCAGCCCAAACACCGCCCCGCGACAATCCGGTTTCCAGTATGGTGCGCCAAGCCCGGTAAAGGCCGGCACCAGGGTGAGTTGTTGCGTTGCATCCGCCCGACGCGCCAGATCGCCGCTTTGCGATGCCTCTGAAATCAGCCCCAGCCCGTCGCGCAGCCATTGCACCGCCGCCCCGGCAATAAAGATCGACCCTTCCAGCGCATAGGTGCGCTTGCCGTTCAACTGATAGGCGATGGTCGTCAGCATCTTGTTCTGCGAGGTCACCGGCTGATCCCCGGTATTGAGCAGCGCAAAACACCCGGTGCCATAGGTCGATTTCATCATTCCGGGTTCAAAACAGGCCTGACCAATTGTGGCCGCCTGCTGATCCCCGGCGACACCCAGAATGGCAATCGCCCCGCCCAGCACAGAGGCATCCGTTTTGCCAAAATCCGCCGCACTGTCGTGAACCTGTGGCAGCATGGCCATTGGCACGTCCAGCAATTCGCAGATGTCCGCGCTCCATTCGCCGGTGTGGATATCAAACAGCACTGTGCGCGCGGCGTTGGTGGCGTCTGTGGCGTGGACCCGCCCGCCTGTCAGCCGCCAAATCAGGAACGTGTCAATCGTCCCAAACACCAGATCACCCTGCGCCGCCCTGTCCCGCGCACCCGGAACCGTGTCGAGTATCCATTTCAGTTTGGTGCCCGAAAAATAGGGGTCCAGCAACAACCCGGTGGTACGGGTGATGTCCGGTTCGTGCCCACCCTTGCGCAGGGTTTCGCACACAGGGGCGGTGCGGCGGTCCTGCCAGACGATGGCCTTATGCACCGGCTCTCCGGTGTGGCGGTCCCAGACCACGGTGGTTTCGCGCTGATTGGTGATGCCGATGGCGGCGATATCATTCGCCTCTACATTGGCTTTGCCCATGACATCGCGGCAGACCTGAACGGTTGATGACCAGATTTCATCGGCGTCATGTTCAACCCAGCCCGCTTGTGGAAAATGCTGGGCAAATTCCATCTGCGCCGAATTGACCACCTGCATCGCCGCGTCAAACAGGATTGCCCGTGTCGATGTCGTGCCCTGATCAATTGCCAGAATATAGGTCATGGCCTGTGCCCCCAAAAATGCGTTTCAGGGACAGTAGCCCAAGATTCGGATTGGCATCCAGCCCCCAATGGCCACTGTTCGCCGGTATCCGCGATGTGTGCGCACCGAACAGCTCTTTTCAAATCCACAGCACCCCTATACCCAATCACTGATCATGGTCGCACCAAAGCGGCCCGACCCCGACGACCTGAAAAACCTGACGACCGCAAAACAAAGGAACCAGCCCCATGTCTGACCCGCTTTGGTTCGATCCGACCCTGTGCCTGATCGGTGGGGCCTGGGTGCCCCCAGCCAACGGCAAAACCCTGCCGCTGGTCAATCCATCCGATGCCAGCACCATCTGCCATATCGCGCGCGGTGACAGCACCGATATGAATGCGGCCGTGGCCGCAGCACAGGCCGCGCTGGACAGTGACTGGGGTCGCATGACGGCGCTGGAACGCGGGCGGATCCTGACCCGGGTGGGACAACTGGTGCTGGAACGGGTCGATGATCTGGCAGCACTTGAGGCAATGGATGTGGGCAAGCCCCTGACACAGGCCCGCGCCGATGCGGTCGCACTGGCGCGCTATATGGAATTTTACGGCGGGGCCGCCGACAAGGTGCATGGCGAAACCATCCCCTATCTGGATGGCTATACCGTCTATACCCTGCGCGAACCGCACGGTGTGACAGGCCATATCGTGCCGTGGAATTACCCGATGCAGATCATTGGGCGTTCGGTCGGGGCGGCACTGGCCATGGGCAATGCCGCCGTTCTGAAGCCCGCCGAAGAGGCCTGCCTGACAGCACTGGCATTCGCCCATATCGCGCAAGAGGCCGGCCTGCCGGATGGCGCGCTGAATGTGGTGCCGGGACTGGGGGCCGAGGCAGGCGCGGCCCTGTCCGGACACGCGGGCGTGCAACACATCAGCTTTACCGGGTCAGTTGCCACCGGCGCACTGGTTCAGCAGGCCGCGGGGCGCAATGTGGTGCCCGTAACGCTGGAACTGGGCGGCAAGTCGCCGCAACTGGTGTTTGATGACACCGATCTGGATGCCGCCCTGCCGTTTCTGGTCAATGCCGGGTGTCAGAATGCCGGGCAGACCTGTTCGGCGTCATCACGCATATTGGTCCAGCGCGGGGTTTATGAGGACGTAAAGTCGCGCATGGCGCAGGCTTATGGCGAACTGACCGTTGGCCCGGCCATCGAAGACCTGCGGGTGGGTCCGCTGATTTCAGCCCGCCAGAAACAGATCGTCACCGGTTTTCTTGAAAAGGGCGCGGACCTGACCATTGCCGGACAGGGGCGCATCGTTGACCACGCACCAGACACGGGCGCATATGTGCGCCCGACCCTGTTTTGCGATGTACCGCCCGATCATCCGCTGGCGCGGGACGAGATTTTTGGCCCGGTTCAGGTGCTGATCCCGTTTGAGGACGAACAACAGGCGATAGAGATCGCCAACAGCACCGATTACGGCCTTGTGGCCAGCATCTGGACCCGCGATGGCGCACGTCAGATGCGGCTGGCGAAAAAGCTGAAATCGGGTCAGGTGTTTATCAACAATTACGGCGCGGGGGGCGGTGTTGAACTGCCGTTTGGCGGGGTTGGAAAATCCGGGCACGGGCGCGAAAAGGGGTTCGAGGCGCTGTATGGGTTTTCACAGCTGAAAACCGTCGCGGCGTTTCATGGATAGGTAGGCAGCCTACAACCGGTAACCGCCCGACACCGTGAGCACCTCTCCGGTGATAAACCGGGCTTGTTCACTGGCCAGGAAGCGCACCGCACAGGCAATATCATCCGGCGTCCCGATCCGGCCAAGCGCAGTGTCCTGAACAAAAACCTGGGTCAGTTCGGATGAACGCGGTTCTTCGGCAATGTTGATCGCACCGGGGGCGACGGCATTGACGCGGATGCCTTGTGGCCCCAGTTCCTTGGCCATCGCACGGGTCCACAGGTTAAGCGCTGCCTTGCTTGCCCCATAGATGGCAGCGTCACGCGGTGGCAGGACAGCGTTGATAGACGAAATGTTCACAATGGCCGCACCCGGTTTCAGGTAAGGCAAGGCAGCGGCCAGAAGGTCGGCAGGGGCCAGAAGGTTGATGTCAAGGATTGCGCGGTGCAAAGCGGCATCAAAACTGTCTCTGGGGGTGGACTGGACAAGACCGGCATTGTTCACGATCACGTCTAACCGCCCGAAGAGGTCGATCACTTCGGCAATGACCTTGTTGCAGCTTTCAGCCTTTGTCAGATCGGATCGGATAGCATGCGCACCACCGGGCAAAGCATCCGGTTTACTGTTGTTCCAAGTGATAACCACGTTGTGATCACTGGAAAATTCCGCCGCAATGGCCCGCCCTATGCCACGCGCGCCGCCAGTTACCAAAACTGTTTTAGACATGTGCGGAACCTCTTGCGATTTGATCAATGCCGTCAGAACAGCGCCAGCAGGCCCGCCACAACACCACCACCGACACACGCGCCAATCAGCGCGGCCCACAGGATTGTGCGCCGTTTGGTGCGGAGTTTTGGCTCGCCGGTATTTGATTGCGCCATCAGGGCCGCCTCGACCAGACCGGGCAGGCGGGGGCCGAACCGGGCCAGCACGCGGGCGGTTTTTGTCAGATCAGACAGGATTGCACGTGGGCCGATCGACCCTTTGATGTAATCCTCGACCACCGGGCGGGCCACGTCCCAGATGTTGATCTGCGGGTCCAGTGAACGGGCCACGCCTTCGACCACCACCATTGTGCGTTGCAGCAGGATCAGTTCGGTCCGGGTTTCCATGCCAAAGCGTTCGGTCACCTCGAACAGATAGGACAACAGCCGCCCCATCGAAATGCCGGTGGCATTCTGGCCAAAAATCGGTTCGCCCACGGCACGCAGCGCACGGGCGAATTCATCAACATCCCGGTCGGCGGGCACATACCCTGCCTCAAAATGCACCTCGGCCACACGTTTATAGTCGCGCCGGATAAAGCCAAACAGGATCTCGGCGTAAACCCGGCGGGTGTATTCGTCGATATGACCCATGATGCCAAAATCATAGGCGATGATGTCGCCGTTGGCGGCCACCTTCATGTTGCCCTGATGCATATCGGCGTGAAAGAAACCATCGCGCAGCGCGTGCATCAGGAACAGGCGCATGACCCGTTCCGCCAACGCCTTGCGGTCGTGCCCTGCCGCGTCCAGTGCCGCATTGTCGCCCAGCGCTGTGCCATCCGCCCAGCCCAGCGTCATCACCCGGCGGGCCGACAGGGGCCAGACGATTTCGGGCAACTGAAACCCCTGATCATCCGGTGTATTGGCCGAAAATTCGGACGCTGCGGCGCTTTCCAGCCGCAAATCCAGTTCCCCCTGAACCACGCCATCAAAGTGTTCGATCACGTCCATCGGTTTCAGGCGTCGGGCACCCGGCGCGAACAGATCGACAATCCGGGCGGCGAAATAAAACGCATCCACGTCCTTGCGAAAGGCCTTTTCTATGCCGGGGCGCAGGACTTTGACGGCGACCTCTTCACCCGTACCGGCAACCCGCGCCTTGTGAACCTGCGCGATTGATGCCGCCGCGATGGGTTCGCTGAATTCCGAAAACATCGTATCCAGCGGCTGACCCAGTTCCTTTTCCACCTCGGCGATGGCCACGGCACGGGAAAATGGCGGCAACCGGTCCTGAAGCACGCGCAACTGCATGGCCATGTCTTCGCCCACCACATCGGGGCGGGTCGAAAGCACCTGACCGAATTTGATATAGGCCGGCCCAAGTGCCGTCAGCGCACGGGTGGCGGGTGGCATGTCGGGGTCGCCTTTGTACCCCAGCCACATGAAGGGCACGCCAAGGGTATGGGCGAAAATACGCAGAATACGCGGCGCATCGAACGCATCCAGAACCACGTTCATCGCGCCCGTGCGTTCCAAAGTGGCCCCGGTGCGGATCAGCCGCCAGATATTGTGTGGCCCCCGCATCCTATATTTTCCAACCCGAATGCAGCGCCGCGATGCCAAGGCTCAGGTTGCGATACTTGGCATTCCCGAACCCCGCCTTGCGCACCATGCCAAGAAACGTGTCCTGATCGGGAAAGTTGCGAATCGATTCGACCAGATACTGATAACTGTCACGATCCCCGGCAATCATCTGTCCCATGCGGGGAATCACGTTAAAGCTGTAAAGATCATAGGCCTTTTGCATCGCCGCATTGGGCAGTTGCGAAAATTCCAGAACCATCAGCCGGCCGCCGGGTTTCAGCACACGAAATGCTTCGTTCAGGGCCTCTTGCGGGCGGGTCACGTTGCGGATGCCAAAGCTGATTGTATAGACGTCAAAGGTGTTGTCCCCGAACGGCAGCGCCATGGCATCGCCCACCACCCAATCCAGGCTGTCCTGCATCTGGGTGGCCTCGGCGCGCTTGCGCCCCTCGATCAGCATCGGCTCGGTCAGGTCCAGAACGGTGGCATGTCCCCCCCCCGCGCGTTCAAGAAACCGGAACGAGATGTCACCGGTTCCACCGGCCACATCCAACAGGTTTTGCCCACGGCGCGGGGCCAGCCAATCCATCATCGCATCCTTCCAGATGCGGTGAATCCCCATGCTCATCACGTCGTTCATGATGTCGTAGTTCGACGCAACCGAATTGAACACGCCCTGCACACGCCCGGCCTTGTCGGCCTCGGGGATGGTTTGCGACCCGAAATGGGTGGTTTTGTTGCTAGTGCCTGCCATGGGGTATTGCCGTCCAAAGATTTCGCCCCTGATATAGGCCACCGGGGGCATGCACAATGCGCCCCTTTGGAAATAGGAGCGCAAGATGCCCGAATTGCCCGAGGTTGAGACAGTCCGCCGCGGACTGGCACCGGTGATGGAGGGGCAGATAATTGCACAGGCATTGGTCAACCGCCCCAACCTGCGCTGGCCGTTCCCTGAGCGTATGGCTGAACGGCTGACCGGACAAAGGGTTGAACGGTTGCGGCGGCGGTCGAAATATATCCTGGCAGATCTAAGCAGCGGCGAGACATTGTTGATCCATCTTGGCATGTCGGGGCGCATGACCGTATCGGGTGATCCGCTGGGAAAATTTGTCCGGAACCACCCGGCGGCACAAAAGCACGACCATGTGGTGCTGAACATGGCCAGCGGCGCGCGCATCATATTCAATGACCCCCGCCGGTTCGGGATGATGGACCTGATGGCGACCAGAACCGCAGAGCAACACAAGCTGTTGGTGGCACTGGGGCCAGAGCCGCTGGGCAATGATTTCCACGAAGAATACCTGATCAGGGCCTTCAATGGGCGCAACGCACCGGTCAAAACCGCACTTTTGGACCAGCGGATCGTGGCCGGTCTGGGCAATATCTATGTGTGCGAGGTGCTGTTCCGGGCAAAAATTGCCCCAACCCGCAAAATTGGCAAAATCGCGCCGAAACGGGTGGCATCATTGGTTCCGGTGATCCGTCAGGTGCTGGATGATGCCATCAGGGCGGGTGGTTCCAGCCTGCGTGATTTCCGGCAAGCCGATGGGGAACTTGGATATTTCCAACATTCCTTTGATGTGTACGGACGTGAAGGCAAAGCATGCCACAGCCCCGGTTGCACAGGGGGAATCCAGCGAATCACCCAGGGTGGACGCTCAACTTTCTATTGCGCGCAATGCCAAAGATAACTTGAACGCGCGTGCCCGCATGATAATGATTCCATCTTGAACGGAACAACCGAGAGTAAAATTCATGGCCTACGAGACGATCACCGTCGAAGTGGAAAACCACGTTGCCCTGGTTAAACTGAACCGCCCCGATGCCATGAACGCCCTGAACACCCAGCTTTTGCGAGAGCTGTGTCAGGCGCTGGAAGAATCAGACGCCAATGAAAAGGTGCGCTGTGTCGTCGTGACCGGATCGGAAAAGGCATTTGCCGCCGGGGCCGACATCAAGGAAATGGCCGGCAAAAGCTTTGGCGATGTGTTCTCGGAAAACCTGTTTGCCGATGCGTCCGACCGGATAATGAACATCCGCAAGCCGATCATAGCAGCGGTGGCCGGATACGCGCTGGGCGGTGGATGCGAACTGGCGATGGCCTGCGATTTCATCATCGCGGCGGATACCGCCAAGTTCGGCCAGCCCGAGATCAATCTGGGCGTGATTGCCGGCATGGGCGGCACCCAGCGCCTGACCCGGTTCGTGGGCAAGTCCAAGTCGATGGACATGAATCTGACGGGCCGTTTCATGAACGCCGAAGAGGCCGAGCGCAGCGGGCTGGTCAGCCGCATTGTCCCGGCCAAGAAGCTGATCGAAGAGGCCATGGGGGCGGCGCAGAAGATCGCTGAAAAGTCGATGCTGACGACATTGGCCGCCAAAGAGGCGGTGAACCGCAGCTACGAGACAACCCTGTCCGAAGGCATCCTGTTTGAACGCCGGGTGTTTCACTCGATGTTTGCAACCGAGGACCAGAAGGAAGGCATGGCCGCATTCCTGGAAAAGTGCGAACCACAGTTCCGCGACAAATAGCGACCGGCGGCCAGGTTTTTCGCAGAAAAATCTCTGTTGCGCGATTTGTCTTGGCAAGCAGCCCAAACTTGGATACTAGGCGCGACTGTACATGCGCGTGCAGCCCGCTCAGGCTAGAATCACACCGGTAATCGGATCCGGGTCGGGACTGGCATTGCGCTATTGAAATGAACCGAACCCGAATGAAAGTCTGAATACATGGCAAATTCCCCGCAGGCGAAAAAACGCGCCCGTCAGAACGAAAAGCGTTTTGCTGTCAACAAAGCACGTCGTTCCCGCATCCGCACCTTTCTGCGCAAAGTAGAGGAAGCAATCGAATCCGGCGACAAGGACGCGGCCACCAC
>DAOUPC010000243.1 GCA_030626365.1 Paracoccaceae bacterium | reverse complement strand
CCCAGCATCAGCTTGGCATCCTCGCCCACGGCCAGCACTTTTCTCACGCCATCCTTGACGTGATAGGCAACCACCGAAGGTTCGCTAAGGATCACGCCGCGACCCTTGACGTAGACCAGCGTGTTTGCGGTGCCCAGATCAATGGCCATATCTGCCGTGAGAAATCCTGAGAGCTTACCAAACAGCGACATATGGGATTTTCCTGTAAGAAGAGTGACCAAAGGGACCGGCGACTCTGGCTAAGTCGAAGGATTATTGCTTATAGGCATCTGACCGCAAAGGCGAAAGGGCCGATTACCGCAGGGCAGCGCGTTTCTGCCGGTGGAACGCCCCGCGCGTGACGGCCCGTCGCGAAATAATGACTTGCCGTTACGCGCCAGTGCCCCATTCTGGGTTTCAGGCTTGATCTATGCCCGGGCGCAGCCCCTTTCTGTTTGCAGTACGAGAGAGTGACCACATGACCAAGGCACAAGAATACATTCCCCCCAAAGTCTGGAAATGGGATGCTGAAAGCGGCGGAAAGTTCGCCAGCATCAACCGCCCCATTGCCGGGCCGACCCATGACAAGGCCTTACCCATGGGTAAGCATCCCTTGCAGCTTTATTCACTGGCCACACCCAATGGCGTCAAAGTCACGGTGATGCTGGAAGAACTGTTGGCCGCAGGTCACGATGGGGCCGAATATGATGCCTGGCTGATCCGCATCAGTGACGGGGATCAGTTTGGCAGCGGGTTTGTTGATGCCAACCCCAATTCAAAAATTCCGGCGCTGATGGATCACAGCGGCCCCGCGCCCGTCCGGGTGTTCGAATCCGGTGCGATCCTTTTGCATCTGGCGGAAAAGTTCGGGGCCTTTGTGCCGCGTGATCCGGGGGCGCGGGCAGAATGCCTGTCATGGCTGTTCTGGCAGATGGGCAGCGCGCCTTATCTGGGGGGCGGTTTCGGGCATTTCTATGCGTATGCGCCGGAAAAATATGAATACCCGATCAACAGGTTCGCGATGGAGGTCAAACGCCAGTTGGATGTGCTGGACCGCAATCTGGCAAACCGTCGGTTCATGTGTGGCGATGATTACACCATTGCCGACATGGCAATCTGGCCCTGGTACGGCGCGCTGGTCAAGAATCGCGTCTATGAGGCGGCAGAGTTCCTGGATACGGCGTCCTATACCCACGTCAATCGCTGGGCGGATGAAATTGGCGCGCGCGCACCGGTCAGGCGCGGTGTGATGGTCAACCGTCCGTTCGGGGCCCCCGAGGGGCAGTTGCACGAACGCCATGATGCGGGTGATTTCGATACCCGAACCCAGGACAAGCTGGAGCCGGAAGCGCCAGAATAACAAGGCTTGCAGCGTCAGGCGCGGGGAGGGCGGAAAACCACCCCCGCGCCCATTCTGATAGCTGTTTTAGCCGGCTGTCATGACACGTCTTTATAGTTGATTTCGCGCGTGTCCGTACCCGGTGCCGATTTTTCGCGCCGTACCAGCAGGCGGTTCAGCGCATGCACATAGGCCTTGGCGCTGGCCACCACGGTGTCGGTATCGGCGGACTGGCCGGTAACGATACGCCCGTCCTCTTCCATGCGCACCGAAACGGTTGCCTGGGCGTCGGTGCCTTCGGTCACTGCGTGTACCTGATAAAGTTGCAGGTGCGCATCATGCGCGAACAGGGCATTGACCGCGTTGAAGGTGGCATCGACCGGGCCATCGCCGGTCTGGGTCGTGCTGTGTTCGGTGCCGTCGATATCAAGCGTCAGATCGGCCTGTTGCGGCCCGTGGGTGCCACAAACCACCCTGAGAGAGACAATTTTCAGGCGATCATTTTCGGGGTCTTCACCGACCCGCATCAGGGCGATCAGATCGTCGTCAAAAATCTCTTTCTTGCGGTCGGCCAGTTCCTTGAACCGCACGAACACGTCCCTGAGTTGGTTATCACCCAGGTCGAACCCCAGATCAGACAGTTTTGAACGCAAAGCCGCCCGGCCTGAATGTTTGCCCATGACAAGGTTGGTTTCGGACAGGCCCACGTCGGTGGGGCGCATGATTTCAAACGTCTCGGCGTTTTTCAGCATGCCGTCCTGGTGGATGCCGCTTTCGTGGGCAAAGGCGTTCTTGCCGACGATTGCCTTGTTGAACTGTACCGGAAAACCGCTGACCGTGGCGACCCGGTGCGATATGGCCATGATCTTGGTCGTGTCGATGCCGGTGGACCATGGCATGATGTCGCCGCGCACCTTCAGCGCCATGACCACCTCTTCCAGGGCGGTGTTGCCGGCGCGTTCGCCCAGCCCGTTGATGGTACATTCGATCTGGCGCGCGCCGCCCGCCACGGCGGCCAGTGCGTTGGCCGTGGCCATGCCAAGGTCGTTGTGGCAATGGGTGGCAAAGACCACTTCGTCTGCGCCGGGCACCGTTTCGATCAGGCGCCTGATCAGGTCCGCGCTTTCGACCGGGGCGGTATAGCCCACGGTGTCGGGGATGTTGATGGTGGTGGCCCCGGCCTTGATGGCAATCTCGATGGTCCGGCAGAGGTAATCCCATTCGGTGCGCGTGGCGTCCATTGGTGACCACTGGATATTGTCGCAAAGGTTGCGCGCGTGGCTGACCGTCTGTTCGATCCGTTCGGCCATTTCGTCCATGGTCAGGTTGGGAATCGCACGGTGCAGCGGCGAGGTGCCGATAAAGGTGTGGATGCGCGGTTTGGCGGCGTGTTTCACGGCCTCCCAACAGCGGTCGATGTCACCCAGATTGGCGCGGGCAAGGCCGCAGATCACCGCGTTTGTGGCATTCTTGGAAATCGCGGCCACGGCATTGAAATCACCCTCTGAGGCAATCGGAAACCCGGCCTCGATGATATCGACGCCCATGTCGTCCAGCAGCCCGGCAATTTCGAGCTTTTCTGTGTGGGTCATGGTCGCGCCGGGGCTTTGTTCGCCGTCACGAAGCGTGGTGTCGAAGATCAATACGCGATCTTTATCAGTGGTGTTGGTCATTTTGGTGTCTTTCTTGTCTGTTCTAAAACCTTTGGCGCGGGCTGCCTCCTCTGAGCGGTCGCGCCTGGGGCACGCTCAGAGGCGGCTTAGAAGCAGCAGGTCAATCCGGCCCGCAGTTTGCGGGGCCGTCGGGGGCAATATGATATGCGTCTGCTGTGACATGGCCGCGAGACTAGCGGCCCTTTTCAGGAAGATACAGTGCAAAATTCAGGGTGGGGGTGTGGCTTGACAGATATTGGTTAGTGATTGATAACTAACTGATGTAATGTAGGGAGAATATGCGATGAAACGTGGGTGTTGGGTTTGCCGGGTGATCAATCTGGTGTTGGTGGCGGCCCTTGTGGGGTTGGCCTATCTGATTGTGGTGCCGGGCAATATTGAACCGCACGCAGACGGGCGCAGTGTGGTGCTGCTGAATCCGGACGAGCGTAACAAGGTTCTGGGCGAGATGCGCGGATTGCTGGAAACGGTGCAGGCGGTCGTTCAGGCGGCAACCATGGGTGACATGGAGGCCGTCAGCGTGGCCTCGACCGCGGCGGGCATGGCGGCGGCCAGAGGCGAAAGCGGGTCGTTGCTTGGCAAGCTGCCGCTTGAATTTCTGGCGCTGGGCATGGGCACCCACAAGGCGTTTGATGCGCTGGCCGTGACTGCGCAGGAAACCGATGATCCGATGGTGATACTAGAGGAACTGGGGGTCATCATGGACAATTGCACAGGCTGTCACGCCGGGTATCGTCTGGGTATCGAAGGGCAGGACAGGGAACAATAGGCACACCCCATGGCGCGCGAACGAAAAAGCGCAAAGGATCGCAAGGCCGAAATCGTCGCCGCCGCGATCCGCCTTGCCGGGGAACACGGCCCCGACCGGGTGACGACCCAGCAACTGGCCGACGTGATCGGCATCAGCCAGCCTGCGATTTTCCGTCATTTTCCCACCAAGGCCGATATCTGGCTGGCGGTGGGCAAGGTGATTGCCGCCCCGGTTCCCGCATCTGATGCAGGGGGTGATACGGGGGATGATGCGGGGGATAACACCGGTGATGATACGGATGACAACGACGACCCGCTGGCGGTTCTGCACCGGCTGATGGCGCGTCATCTGGGCCAGATCGCCAGTACCCCGGCAATTCCGGCAATCCTGTTTTCACGTGAACTGCACGCCGAAAACGAGGCATTGCGCAGTCATTTTGAAACCGTGATGCACCGCCGCCGCGCCGGATTGTCCCGGCTGATCGAACGGGCGCAGGCAAAGGGGCAGTTGGGCCGGGGGGGGCAGTCCGGGGACATTGCCGCCCTGCTGCTGGCGGTGATT
>DAOUPC010000208.1 GCA_030626365.1 Paracoccaceae bacterium | reverse complement strand
GGGGGCGGTGTCGTCATACCCGCCCCAGCCCTGCGGGCCGGCGGCACCGGTCAGCACCGCACCATGAAACACCTGCCCGCCAATGCGAAAGAACCCCGACCCATAGCCGTCAACAGGGCGGGCATCGTCGAAATTCACTTCGTTCAGGCGCATGACGGCGTTCCTTTAATCCAGTATCGGCAGGCCGGAAAGAACGGCCAGCCCCACCATCGCATAGGCAATCATGCGATAGGCCTTCTCGCGGGCAGGGTCAAACAGGGCCTGCCCGATCAGTGTCGAAACCATATAAGGCACCCCAAGGATCACCGCCATCCACAGTGAAACCATCCCGGCCTGCCCACGCAGGTAAAGCGTGACAACCAGCACCACATCAATGGCCCCCAGAAACAGGATGATGTTGGCGCGCACCGCCTGAACGCTGCGCGCGTTGGCCAGGTAAAAGATGATCACCACCGGCCCGGTCAGCCCGGTCATGCCCCCCATAAGCCCGGCACCACCGCCAACCATCAGCCGCCCCGGCACCCCCAACCGTCCCTGCCAGCGCCACCCGGTAATCACCGCCAACAGCGTCACAGACGCCACCGCAACCACGATCCAGCGCACCACCAGCACATCCATTTGTGACAGGGCCCAAAGCCCCAAAGGCACCGTTACCAGTGCCGCCAGCACCATCACCCCCACCTCGCCCCGGTCGGCCTGTTGCCAGGCACGGGGCACCAGCACGGCAATGCTGAACAATCCGGTAACACCCATGATCAGGATCACCTGCGCCACCGGCAGGAATTGCGTCGCCACCGGCACGAATATCAGTGCTGTGCCAAATCCGGTAAACCCGCGCATCAACCCGGCCATCAGAATGGCCAGCCCCATCCAGCCCAGCCCCGGCACCGCCAGGGCTGCGCCAATGGCGTCAGGCATCAATATTGGCAAACTGGTTGCCCGCGGTGTTGTCCGGTTTGGACCAGTCGCGTTTGACACCCAGATAAAGCAGGATCGCCGAGGCCACAAAGACCGAACTGTAGGTGCCCACAATCACACCCCAGATCATCGCGAACACAAAGCCACGGATCACGTCACCACCCAGCACATACAGCGAAATCAGCGCCAACAATGTGGTGACAGAGGTCATCACCGTCCGGCTAAGGGTTTCGTTGATCGACAGGTTCAGAACCTCGGCCAGTGACAGTTTCTTGTACTTGCGCAGGTTTTCCCGGACTCGGTCGAACACCACCACCGTATCGTTCAGCGAATAGCCGACAATGGTCAGCAACGCGGCAATGATCGCCAGATCAAACTTGATCTGAAGTTCGGAAAAGATGCCGATGGTCAGGATCACGTCATGCACCAATGCGGCCACCGCCCCCAGGGCGAACTGCCATTCGAACCGCAGCCAGATGTATATAAGCACCGCGCCAATCGCCAGGACAACCGACAGGATTGCCGACGATATCAGCTCTCCTGACACTTTGGGCCCGACCGATTCAACCGAATCGAAACTGATGTCGGGCACCACCGCTTGCAAGGCGGCCTTGACGGTGATGATCATATCCGCCGTGACCGACTGTTCGCCGTCCTGCGCCTGAATACGGATCATCGCGACGTTGTGGTCATCCCCGAATGTGGGGTCGAATACCTCGGTTATTGTCACATCGCCCAGGCCAAGCGGTTCAAGCGCGCCACGATAGGCACCCACATCCACGGTTTGCGCGCTAAGCGTGCGGATCGTCGTTCCACCGCGAAAGTCGATGCCAAAGTTCAACCCCTGCACCATGAACGATGCAAAGGATACCACCATCAACAGCGCCGACAGGCCCAGCCACAGTTTCCAGCGGCTGAAGAAATCGAACTTGGTGCCTTCGGGAACAAATCTTAGTCGCATGTCACACCTCGATCTTTTTGGGGCGGCGGTATTCGAACCAGATCACGATCATCACCCGTGTCACAAAGATTGCCGTGAACACCGATGTCAGGATGCCCAGACCCAGCGTGATGGCAAACCCGCGCACCGGCCCGGACCCCATGACAAACAGGATCACCGCAGTGATGAAGGTGGTGATGTTGGCATCCAGAATGGCGCTCAGCGCCTTTTCATAGCCCAGTTCAATGGCGCGGGACGGCCCGCGCGCGGTTTTCAGTTCCTCGCGGATACGTTCGAACACCAGCACGTTGGCATCCACCGCCATCCCCACCGTCAGCACGATCCCGGCAATGCCCGGCAACGTCAGGGTGGCCCCGATCATGCTGAGCAGACCAAAGATAAGCGCGATGTTCAGGATCAGGGCGATATTTGCAAAAATGCCAAACAGACCATAGCTTAGCGCCATGAACACCAGCACCGCCGCAAAGGCGATCAGCGTGGCGATCTTGCCGGCATCAATGCTGTCCTGGCCCAGTTCCGGCCCGATTGTGCGTTCCTCCAGAAAGGTCAG
Source organism: Paracoccaceae bacterium (assembly GCA_030626365.1). GTDB lineage: Bacteria > Pseudomonadota > Alphaproteobacteria > Rhodobacterales > Rhodobacteraceae > NVQY01. The sequence continues at coordinate 2,651 of DAOUPC010000208.1, read as the reverse complement.
ACCGGCGGGCAGGGCACCGGCGCGCAGCAGGACGGCCAGATTGGTGGTGTCCTCGACGCTAAAGCGCCCGGTGATGATGCCGGACCCGCCGGGGATGTGGCTTTGGATGACCGGCGCGCTGACCACTTCGTCGTCCAGCACGATGGCAAACGGGTTGCCGATGTTCTCCAGCGTATATTCACCGAACTTGCGCGCCCCCGAGGTGTTAAACCGGAAACTGACCGCCGGGCGGCCGTTCTGGTCGAACGATGGCTGTGCGTCGGTCAGTTGCTCGCCAGTGACAACGGGGGCGGATTCAACCGTGTAATACACGCCCTCTTCGTCCAGCGCCGGGATCACCTTGTTGCCAATACCTGCAACGGCGTCCTTGTCCGACCCGCGCCTGATGACCGGGTTAAAGCTGAGTTGTGCGGTGGTGCCGATGATCCGCTTCAGTTCCGAGGCGCTGCCGATACCGGGCACCTGAATCAGGATGCGGTCGGCCCCCTGACGCTGGATCGTCGGTTCGCGTGTGCCAACCTCGTCGATCCGGCGGCGGACGATCTCAAGCGCCTGTTTGACCGTGCGATCATCCGAGGCAATCTTTTCCGCCTCGGACAGGGTGACGATCACCAGATCGCCTTCGGCTTTTACCTCGATATCGTTTGACCCGATGCCGGACAATGTCTGGATGGGGCGGGCCAGCCCGCGCACCACTTCCAATGCCTTTACCATGCCGTCAGGCTGGCTGATGCGCACGCGAATCTCGTCCTCGGGGGATGGTTGCAGGCGGATCGTGCCCACGGTGGCGCGTTCGGGGCGCAGCACATCGCGAATTTCCGGCCACATGGCCTGCATCCGTGTGCCATACACATCCGCCACCTGAACCTCGGCCAGCAGATGCGCGCCCCCGCGCAGGTCCAGCCCCAGATTAATCAGTGACGATGGCATCCAGCCCGGCCATTGCCCGGCCTGTTCCAGCAGTTCGGGCGTGGCCCCCTGGCGTTCAATTTCTACCAGCGCGTCGTTCGACTGCTCAACGCGGGTATAGAACGCGTTGGGCAGGGCAAGCACCAGACCGGCGGCGCAAACCAGCCAGATCAGCACCCGCTTCCAAAGATCAATATGCAGCATTACCCTGCCTTATGAATGGGTTACGTAAGGCCCGGATTACTTGGCCGGTTCGGTCTTGCTGGTCACCTGGGAAATGGTTGACTTGACCACCCGAACCTTGACGCCATCGGCGATCTCGACTTCGACCTCGTTCTGGTCGTCGTCCTTGACCTTTGAGACCTTGCCGATCAACCCGCCTTGGGTGATCACCTGGTCGCCCCGGCGCACGGCCGATACCATTGCCTGATGTTGCTTGACCTTTTTCTGCTGTGGGCGGATCAGCAGGAAATACATGATTGCAAAGATCAGGATAAGCGGCAAAAATTGGCCGAGTGCGCCAGCGTCCATGGGATATTCCTTTGTGTAAGCCGGGGCAAAGCCCCTTGGATTTTGCCGGAACCTATGCGTTGAACAGGGGGTTTGCAAGACGTGTTTCGGGGCAGGTTTGGCAGTGGATTTGGCGGCACCATCCGGGGGCGTTTCCCCGTGTACCCGCCCATCGCATCAGGGGCTTGGCAGGGGTGCGATGGGGCGTCATTGTGGGGGGCAACAAATGCCGGAACCATCCGAATGAACGTTACAGAACTGAACATCGATCCACAGGTCTTTTGGGGGCTTGTCGCCTTTGGCGGTTTTACCGCCGCCTGTGTGATTGCGTTTGCCCTGATAACCCCCGCGCAAAGCCCGTTCATTGCCCCGTTGGAGCGGCTGAAAAAGGTGCTGGGGCTAGAGAAGTTCAATTCGTTTGTGTTTGTGCCCCTGCTGATGCTTTGGGGCGTGATATTCCTGTTGCTGGCCTTTGGGTTGATCTGGCTGATCTGGCAAATGATCTCGCGTGGTACGCCAACCGATGACACGGGCATCTGGAATGCGCGTTTTGCCCTGACCAAGCTTACCGCGCTGACGGCGACACTGGGCGCGGTGGTGATCCTGCCAATAACGATCCTGCGCCTTGGCCTGACCCGGCAACAGACCGAAACCGCGACCGAGTCATTGTTCAACGACAAGATCAACGCCGCCGCGGATGACCTGCATGCCCGCCGGCAGGTAACAGTCGAACCCATCAAAAATGGTGGCGCGAAAACCCCGCATGATGCCTGGCAGGATGACGTTATCAGGCGCAACACCGCCATTGACCGGCTTGAAGGGCTGGCACAGGAACGCCCCGATACCGCCCCGCGCATCGCCCGGATGCTTGGCGTTTATGTGCGTGAACTGTCGAAAGAACATAAACCAAAAACCGCGCCTGCCGATGCCTCATCAGATGATCTGGACGAATGGGCCATGTCCCTGCGCCCATGCCGGTCAGACATTGAAAATGCCGCGCAAACCCTTGGCCGTTTGCAACGGATTGACGGGGTGGACCCGGACAAGGTGAAAATTGATCTGCACGGGGCGAATTTGCAGGGGTTTAATTTGCGCGGGGCATTTTTGAAGAGTGCAAACCTCAGCAGGGCGCATATGAATGGTGCAGACCTTAGTTTTGTGTATATGCAGGGTGCATACCTTGGCGAGGCGCATATGAATGGTGCAGGCCTCACCGGGACACAGATGCAGGG
>DAOUPC010000068.1 GCA_030626365.1 Paracoccaceae bacterium | reverse complement strand
TCCACATAGCGGTTGTTCAGCACCATGTTGACGGTGATGTCCGGGAAATCGGCCAGAAAATCACCCAGGATCGGTGACAGATGATTGACCCCGAAATCGGTTGCCACAGATATGCGCAACAACCCCGAGGGGGCCGATTGCATGGATGTGACCAGTGCATCCGCTTCGCCGGCGTCATTCAGAACCCGCCGGGCGCGGTCATAATAGGCCAGGCCAATCTCGGTTGGTGATACACGCCGGGTCGTCCGGTTCAGTAACCGGGCACCCAGGCGGGCCTCAAGGCTGGAAACATGTTTGGACACTGCAGATTTGGAAATGCCCATCTTTTTTGCCGCGTCTGTGAAACCGCCTTGGTCCACCACATTGGCAAAGGCTTCCATTTCGGTCAGTCGATCCATTTCAATACCTCGTCCATTTCTTTTCCAAGGTATCAATCTCAATCTGGGCAAGAACACGGCAGACGTGGGATAATATCGGGGTTTTGTCGTGGATCGTTGATGGCATGGAAACAAGGGAACAGACTGTTTCGCCGCCGGTGGGCATGGTCTGACGTTGCGTGACTGCGCCGTTATATGGGGAATGACCCGCGCCTGATTGTTAGACCACCGTTGACATTATGCGCTGTCTATAAGGAAATGGGCATGAAGTCAGCCTGTTGCCCCTAGGATGGAGAAAATGACGTGGCCCATGATGTTGCAAGTGTAGGACTAACCGTAATGGACATTCAGGGGCGTCCGATAGAACGAATTCCTGAGGGCGGAAACCTTGAACTGATCGAAGAAATTCGGCTGACGGTTGCCGGCACGGCGGCCGGCACGGTGATTGACATGGCCAAACTGGGCCTTGACGCGATGGTGGTTTGTGCCGTCGGGGACGATGAAAAGGCCGATTTCATCATTCATACGTTTGAAAAGTTTGGCGTCGATACCCGCCATGCCAAGCGGATCAAGGGTGTGTCGTCATCTGCGACAATCCTGGCGATCCGCCCCAATGGGGACCGGCCCGCGATGCACGTGCTTGGGTCATCCCAGCATTTCATGGTGGACGAATCCGCGTATGATGACATTGGGGCCTGCACCTATATTCATATGGGTGGCAATGGACTGCTAAAGTCGTTCGATGGGGAACCAACGGTGCGGTTCCTGAAGGCAATGAAGGAACGCGGGTGTATCATTACCTACGATCTTATCGGGCCCAGTGATCAGACAATGGACATGATCCGGGATTGTCTGATGTATGTGGATTATTTCATGCCCAGCATGGAAGAGGCCGAATTCCTTTCCGGCAGGAAAGACCCCAAGGATATCGCCGACTTTTTCCTGGATCTGGGTGTTGGCACCTGCATTTTCAAATGGGGCAGCAAGGGTTCTTTCATCGCCAACAAGGATGGGTACAGGCGTGTTCCGGCCTTCAAGGTGAATGTGGTTGATACGACCGGGTGCGGTGATGCCTATTGTGGTGGGTTCATCAGAGGGCTGAAAGAAGGCTGGCCCATCGAAGACGCCTGCCGGTTTGCCACGGCGGCCTCTGGTCTGGTTGCCACGGGTCTGGGATCTGACGCAGGAATAGTGGATTTCGCCAGTACCGTCGAATTCATGGAGAATGCCGAGGTTCTTGAGGGGTAGGCCCCTGGTTTATCCGGGCGGCACAATGCCCTTGGAAAGAATGATATTCCCATAAAACCGGCGTTCCGCAGTCTGCACGACGCAATAGGATTTTTCGGTTTCGCGATAGAACGCGTGCCGTTCCACGGCTGTGATGGGGGTGGGGTTATCTGCCGTTTCGTCGATGATTCTCTGAAATTCGGCCACAATATCCGGCGTCGCATCGGGGTCCCCGACGACCTGCATCGTGCGTGCGGGTGCCTTTATGAAACTGTCGAGCGGCATGATCGACAGTATGGCCCGCAGCGCCTCTGTCGCGCTAACCCCGGCAAGGCGCTCAATCCGGTTAGAGCATGATTCCGCAGGGAAATTGGCATCCGCAATCACCAGTTCATCACCGTGCCCCATTGCCCGCAAGTGACGGAGGAGATCAGGGGTGAGGATGGGGTCAATTCCAATCAGCATATATCTTGGCCTTTCCCGTTTCTGAGGTGTAATCCTCTTATTTCTGGTTGACGTACATCATTAACTACATCAATCCTTTCCGTACGGGGAAAATTTTTGACAATTTGCACAAGGGGGACGAATGAGCCGGATTACTGCACAGGATGTTGCAGAAGCCGCTGGCGTAAGCCTTGCCACCGTTGATCGTGTGCTGAACCACCGTAAGGGCGTTCGCCAAAGCACGGTTGACCGGGTGAACGCCGCTATGGCGCAAATGAATTTTGTGCGTGACCAAGGCGCGGCAAATCTGGCGCGTGGCCGGTCCTATTTGTTCAATTTCATCGTTTCCGCCGGCCAAACCGCCTTTTTCAAAGATATTCGCAATGAAATAGAGGCCATCCGAAAGCATTCCGCCAAGGACCGGATCAGCATCAACATGATCGCGGTGCCGCCGCTGGATTCGCAGGCGATTGTCGATGCCATCAAGGGTTTGGATGGCCGGTATGGTGACGGTATCGCGCTGGTGGCAGTCGAAAGCCGGATTGTGCGCGATGCGATCGATACGTTGCGTGCGCAGGGTGTGCGGGTGGTGACCATGATTTCGGACATCCCGAATTCCAGGCGTGATCGGTTTGTTGGTATCGACAACGTGGCCGCCGGGCGGGTCGCTGCCAGCCTTTTGAAGCGGTTTGTCTCGGCACCAACGGGCGACATTGTTGTTGTGGCCGGGTCGGGCATTTTGCGTGACCATGTTGAACGCCGAATGGGGTTTGAACAGGTTATGCGCGCCGAATGCCCGCATCTGAACGTGCTGCCCTGGATCGAGGGCGAGGAACTGGCCGATATCGTAGAACAGAAACTGTCCAGGGAACTGGCGGAAAATTCAGATATTGTAGGGCTTTATAGCCTTGGGGGCGGTACGCGCGGGGTTATTGACGCGATTGAAAGCGCGCAACAAGATCTGAGTGTTATCAGCACGGAACTGTCGGAACACACCCGTGCGGCGCTGATTTCGGGGACGATTGATGCGGTTCTTGTTCAGGATGCCACGCATGAGGTGCGCAGCGCAGTCCGGGTTCTGAGGGCGCTCGCGGATAATGCGGCGATCAACGAGAAACAGGAACGGATACGTATCGAAATTTTTATGCGAGACAATCTGGCATAATGTGTTAGCGGTAGCAGTGGGAGGAATTTGAATGAAAACGATGAAAGGGCCGGCGCTGTTTTTGGCCCAGTTCGCGGGTGATGACGCCCCATTTAACAGCTGGGATTCGATCACCAGATGGGCCGCTGATTGTGGCTATAAGGGCGTGCAGGTGCCCAGTTGGGACGCCCGGTTGTTCGATCTGGCCAAAGCGGCCTCTTCAAAAGATTATTGCGATGAATTCAAGGGTGTTGCCGCCGAAAATGGCGTAGAGGTGACCGAGCTGTCGACCCATTTGCAGGGCCAGCTTGTTGCCGTTCACCCCGCTTATGACGAGGCATTTGATGGTTTTGCGGCACCCGAGGTGCATGGCAATCCCGCTGCCCGTCAGGCCTGGGCCGTCGATCAGGTGAAAATGGCGCTGAGCGCATCAAAGAACATGGGTATCGGCGCAATGGGGACGTTTTCGGGCGCGTTTGTGTGGCCGTATGTCTATCCGTGGCCACAGCGCCCCGCCGGGTTGGTCGAGGCGGCCTTTGACGAACTGGCCGCCCGCTGGAGACCGATCCTTGACCATGCCGAAGATTGCGGTGTCGATGTCTGCTATGAAATCCACCCTGGCGAAGATTTGCACGACGGCATCAGCTACGAAATGTTCCTGGAACGCACCGGCAATCACGCACGTGCCTGCATGTTGTATGACCCGTCGCACTATATCCTGCAATGCCTTGATTATCTGGATAATATCGACATCTACAAAGACCGGATACGGATGTTTCACGTCAAGGATGCCGAATTTAACCCGACCGGGCGTCAGGGCGTTTATGGCGGCTTTCAGCCTTGGGTCAATCGGGCCGGGCGGTTCCGTTCTCTTGGTGATGGCCAGGTCGATTTTGCCGCGATCTTTTCTAAAATGGCGGCCAATGATTTCGATGGCTGGGCTGTGGTGGAATGGGAATGTTGCCTGAAACACCCCGAGGATGGCGCACGCGAGGGCGCACAATTTGTGAATGACCACATTATCCGGGTCACGGATGTTGCGTTTGACGACTTTGCCGCAGGCGGAACCGATGATGGCGCCAACAAACGTATGCTAGGGATTTCGTAATGACAGAAGGCCGGATCAGGCTGGGTATGGTTGGTGGCGGGCGCGATGCGTTCATCGGTGGTGTGCATCGGATCGCCGCGCGGTTGGATGACCACTATGAACTGGTGGCGGGTGCGTTTTCCTCGACCGAGGAAAAGTCGCTGGCTTCGGCGGCCGATCTGGGCATTGACCCCAAGCGCGCCTATGGCGATTTCCGCCAGATGGCGATACGCGAAGCGCGCCTGAAAGACGGGATCGAGGCCGTGGCCATCGTTACCCCCAACCACATGCACGCACCTGTGGCCAAGGAATTCCTGCGCCGCGGGATCCATGTGATCTGTGACAAACCCCTGACCGCAACGCTGGCCGACGCCAAATCGCTGGTGCGCGCGGTGGAACGGTCGGATGCGTTGTTTGTGCTGACGCATAATTATACCGGCTATCCGATGGTCCGGCAGGCCCGCGAAATGATTGCCAATGGTGATCTGGGCGACATCCGTGTCGTGCAGGTGGAATATGCCCAGGACTGGCTGTCTACGCCGCTGGAAACCACCGGCCAGAAACAGGCCGAATGGCGCACTGACCCGGAACGCACGGGCGCGGGCGGTGCCATCGGTGACATCGGCACCCACGCCTATAATCTGGCCTGCTTTGTTAGCGGGCTTGCTCTGGAAAGCCTTTGTGCTGATCTCGACAGTTTTGTCGAGGGGCGCAAGGTTGATGACAATGCCCATGTGATGCTGCGCTTTGATGGCGGGGCAAAGGGTATGCTGTGGTGTTCTCAGGTGGCACCGGGCAACGAGAACGCGCTGACGCTGCGGATCTATGGTGCCAAGGGCGGGTTGGAGTGGACCCAGGAAGACCCGAACCGTTTATGGTACACGCCTTTGGGCGAACCCAAGCGCCTGATCACCCGCAACGGGGCAGGGGCAGGGGACGCGGCCGCACGCCTTTCGCGCGTTCCGCCGGGACATCCCGAGGGTTACCTTGAGGGCTTTGCCAATATCTATTCCGAGGCCGCCGCGGCCATTCGGGCACGACGGGATGGGGGCACGCCGGACGGCGATGTGGTCTATCCTGATATACATGACGGGTTGGCAGGGGTTGCATTTGTGGATGCTTGTGTGAAATCCTCGCGTCGTAAGGGGGGTTGGGTAAATGTCTGATCTGAAAGTACAAAACTTGCGTCGCACCTTCGGGTCGGTTGTTGCGCTGGAAGATATGAATTTTGACGTGGCCGAGGGAGAGTTCTTTTGCCTGCTCGGGCCGTCGTCATCTGGCAAGACAACCACGTTGCGCGCCATTGCAGGGTTGGAAGAACTGGATAACGGTGAAGTAACGTTTGCCGGTCAGGACATAACCGACGACCCGGTGCAGGGGCGCGGCATGTCGATGATTTTTCAGACCTTCGCGCTGTACCCGCATCTTAGCGTCGAGGCCAACCTGGCCCATCCGCTGCGCCGGGCCGGCCTTGATTCGCAAAGCGTGCGCAAGCGCGTCGGCGAAGTTGCCGAACTATTGCGCGTCACCCACACGCTGAAACGCAAACCCACGACCTTGTCGGGGGGCGAACAGCAGCGTGTGGCGATTGGTCGCGCTATCGTGCAGCAACCGAAACTTTTGCTGCTGGACGAGCCACTGACCAACCTGGATGCCAAGCTGCGTCACGACATGCGGGCCGAGTTCAAGCGCCTGCACCGCGAGTTGGGAATGACGATGCTGTACGCCACGCCTGACCAACTGGAGGCGCTGACAATGGGCGAGCGGGTCGGCGTGATGCGTGACGGCAAAGTGGTGGCCATCGGCACGCCGCGTGAACTTTATGAGACGCCGCAGGATAAATATGTGGCGGAAATGGTTGGGTCTCCGCCCATTAACTTTCTGACGGCGACCGGCACGGCCGATGATCAGACGTCAGTGCCGTTTCTTGATCATTCGGTGGCCGCACCCGGCATCAAACAGGACCAGCCTGTCACGTTGGGCCTGCGCCCGCATGATATCGCGCTGGCCAATGGCGGATCACCAGCCGCCACCAGATTTACCGGAAAAATCCACCTGACCGAACCGCTTGGCGATGTCACCATTCTGGACGTCAATACGCGTGATATCACCATCAAGATGGTTCTGCGGGAAGAAGTCGCAGCAAAGTTATCGGTCGGAGAGGATATCGAAATATCCTTTGACCCCAAGGATTTACATATATTTGACCAGTCTACCGGAAACCGCCTGAATAACGATGCGGGAAAATAAAAAATTTAGGTGAGCAGTATAAAACAATAAAAAATCTACTGACAACAACTGGAGGAAGACAATGATTAAACGTAACATTCTCAGCGGTCTGATGGGCGCCAGCGTCCTGGCCGCCGGGCTTGGTGGCGCACCTGCATTCGCGGGCGATATCACCATCACCATGGCTGCACCTGATTGGCCGCCAACCCGGTTCATGAAAGAGTATTTCGACCAGAACTATACTTCACCGGATGGCCACACCACCACGCTCGATATGGATTTCATCCCTTGGCCGAGCTTTTACGAGCGGGTCGCCGCATCGCTGACTTCGGGCGAGCAAAAGTACCAGATGATCGTGACCGACAGCCAGTGGCTTGGTGCGTTCGTCGAGGGTGGTTATTACATGGACCTGACGGACCGGATCAAAGCGGATCCGGAATTGTCGGCAATCCTGAAGGATCTGCACCCGGCGCTGGTTTCGGCCTATTCGACCTACCCGCACAAGACGCGTGCGCAGCTTGAAGAACTGGGCGATGCCCCGGCGGATGGCGTGCATTATTATGGTTTCCCGCAGTTCCCGGACACCTATGTCACCTATTATCGTCAGGATATCTTCTGCCACGAAGGCGAGATGGCCGCGTTCCAGGCGAAATACGACACCAACCTGCCGTGTTCTTATGAAGACTGGCAAGATACCGACTGGACCAAGTGGGGCCAGGTGGGGGAATTCTTCCAGCGCGAGGCCGGTGAAATGCTGGCTGGTGAAACGCTGAGTGATGACTTCTACGGCATCGCCTATCAGGCTGGTAAGGGCTATGACTTCTCGACCATGCAGGTCAACGGGTTTGTCTGGCAGCAAGGTGGCGATATCTGGGACGAAACCGTCAAAGGTGCGCAGGCCGAAGGTGTTGTGAACTCTGACGTCGCCGTGGCGGCATTTGACGAGTATCTGAGCATGCTGAAGTACATGCCACCGGTCAATCAGACGGGTCAGATGGATATCTTTGTGATCCAGGACCTTTTCATGCAGGGCAAAGTTGGTGCCATTATCGACTGGGTTGGCCTGGGCGAACCGGTACTTGACGAAAGCGCCTCGACCGTACACGACAAGTCGGCATTCGGTCCCGCACCGGGATCGCGTCAGGCTGACGGTTCGATTGATCGTACCGGCAACATTGGCGGCCAGCCGTTTGTTCTGACGACCTGGAACAGCGACGAAGTGGTCAACGAGGCCCTGAACGTGGTCAAATGGTGGCTGAGCGCGGAAACCCAGATCGAAGCTGTGGCAAACGGCGGTCAGTCTGGCCTGAGAAGTGTCATGGCCAAGTCTGAGTATAACGGTCTGCGTCCGTGGAACCGGGCCCATGTCGAAATGCTCGACTGGCAGAAAGACGTTTGGCACATCCCTGAGTTCTTTGAACTGCTGACCCAGCAGCAAGAAGAATTCGACAAGGCGATCACTGGCCAGATCTCGGCCAAAGAGGCGCTTGATGCCGTTGCCAAATTCCAGCAGGACCTGTTGGAAGACGGCGGCTACATCGAGTGATGTAAACCATCTTTTTGGGGGGCCTGGCCGTGGCCCGGCCCCCTCTCTTGACGCTTATTACTGACAGGACGGCCCCGGCATGGCAGACGTAGCTAAAAAACAAGGCGGGTTTGGCGCTTGGCTTTTTGATCCCAAACGCAGAGGCGCACTTTTGGTGACGCCCGCGATTGTTGTCCTGTTCGTTATGAACATCTTTCCGCTTATGTGGTCCTTTGGACTGAGCTTTTTCAACTACAAGGCCAGTTCCCTGAAGGTGCCGACATTCCGCGGCCTGTCGAATTATGAACGTGTGCTAAGTGACGAACGGGTCTGGGAACGGTTCCAGACCACCGCGCTTATTGTTGGGTCTTCGGTGTTGATGCAGCTTGTTATCGGGTTCCTTCTGGCGCTGATGTTCGCCAAGGTTTTCCCGATGCGCCGTATCGTGCTGATGCTGGTTCTTACGCCGATGATGCTGTCATTCGTGTCTGTGGGCGTGTTCTTTAAGCTGTTTTATGAACCCACCTTTGGCATCGTTTCTTATGTCATAAACTTCTTTACCGAAGATCATTTCGTGCTGCTTGGTTCGCCGGGGGGGGCCATTGCAGGGATTGTGATCGCTGACGCCTGGATGTGGTCCCCGTTTGTGATGCTGCTGGTACTGGCAGGATTGGTAAGCGTGCCCAAATACCTTTACGAGGCGGCCGAGATTGACCGCGCCAGCAAATGGCGCACCTTTCGCACGATCACGTTTCCCTACATCAAGTCGCTGCTTTTGCTGGCGGTTCTGTTCCGCACCATCGAAACCTTCAAGCTTTTCGATATCGTCTACATCATCACCGAAGGTGGCCCGGGCAGCAGCACCGAAACAATTGCCGTCTATCTTTACCGCACGGCCTTTCAGTTCTTTAAAACCAGCCAATCCTCGGCGCTGGCCTATATCGTGCTGTTCATCGTGATCGTGCTGACCAACCTGTACCTATATGCCGTGAACCAGCGTGCAGAGGAGATTGACTGATGGCTCGTAAATACCGCGAGATTGGCAAGGCGGGCTGGGGCTATACGGCCATCACCACAATTGTTGGGTTTATCTACTTTTCGCCCGTATTCTGGATAATCCTGACGGCGTTCAAAACCCGAAGGGATGCGCTGGCGGTGCCGCCAAAGCTGTTCTTTACGCCAACGCTGGACAACTTTATGTCGGTGTTTTACCGCACCTCGATTACCACCGGCAACAGCCAGGCGACGGATATGGGGCTGTATTTCTTCAACTCTATCTTCATTGCCTTTACCTCTGTCGGGCTGGCGATCATCCTTGGCACACTTGCGGCCTATGCGTTTTCACGCTTTCCGCTCAAGGGTAACGATACCTATCTGTTCATCATCCTGACCACCCGGATGATGCCACCCATCGTGGTGATCATCCCGATCTTCCTGATGTTCCGCCTAACCGGCCTGGCGGGCAGTTACTGGGGTATCATGCTGCTTTATACCGCCTTCAATATTCCCTTTTCGGTCTGGTTGATAAAATCGTTCTTTGACGAATTGAACCCTGAAATCGAAGATGCCGCGCGCATGGATGGCTCAAGCGAACGCCGCGTGTTCTTTGGGTTCTGTATCCCTCAGATCCTTGCCGGCCTGGCAGCCACCTTTGTTTTTGGCCTGATCCTGACCTGGAATGAATTCCTTTTTGCACTGCTTCTTACCGGTGTCGAAACAAGGACAGTCCCGGTTGCGATGGCGCGCACACTTGGCGGTGAGGTTGGCGTCGATTACGGCCTGCTGGCTGCCATCGTGACGCTGTTCCTGATCCCCATTTTCTTTGTGACCTTCCTTTTGCAAAACCAGCTTTTGCGCGGGGTCACCTTTGGCACGGTGAAGAAATGACGATTGAACTGAAAAAACTGACCAAACGATTTGGCACGCTTACCGCTGTTGATGCTGTCGACCTTGATATTAACGACGGCGAAGTGTTGTGCCTTCTTGGCCCGTCAGGTTGTGGGAAAACCACCACACTGCGCATGATTGCCGGCTTGGACGCGGCCACCGAAGGTGATGTTATGCTGGGTGGCAAACGGGTTAACGACCTGTCCCCGCGTGAACGGAACGTGGCAATGTCGTTTCAGTTCTATGCGCTTTATCCCAGCCTGACCGTGGCCGAAAACCTTGCCTTTCCGCTGTTTGGCGAGGGTCTGTCAAAGGTCGAAATCGAGGCGCGCGTCGCCAAGATTTCCGATACCCTGCAGCTTGGCAGTATTCTTAAGCGAACGCCGGGCCAGTTGGCCGAAGGCGAAAAACAGCGCGTGGCCGTGGGCCGTTCGATTATCCGCGACCCCACTTGTTTCCTGTTTGATGAACCCCTTTCGCGTCTTGACGTTCATATGCGTGAAGAGATGCGCGGCGAGATCAAGGAAGTCCTGCAAGACCTGTCCCGGCCCACGGTTATCGTGACCCATGACCAGTTGGAGGCGCTGACCATGGCCGACCGGATCGCGGTAATGCGCGATGGGCGGATCGAACAGGTGGACACGCCGCACAATATCTTTCAGCGGCCCACGAACCTGTTTGTCGCCGGCTTTATCGGCACACCGCAGATGAACCTTCTTGAGGCAACGCTGACGGGTTCAAACGGTCAGGGCATGGCAGAGTTCGCCATTGCAGGCGGGCAATCCATGAAAATTGAGGTCGATCCGCGCATATCTGAACTGTCACCAGGCACCAGGGTCACGCTGGGCATTCGTCCGCGCAACCTGGAAT
>DAOUPC010000176.1 GCA_030626365.1 Paracoccaceae bacterium | reverse complement strand
ACCATGGAATATGGCCCCGCCCCGGAAACCGCAGCCGAGGCACTGGCGTGGCTGGTGGATCAGGGCGACAGGTTCGGCCATTTCATCAACGGGGCGTTTACCCCCCCCGGCGATGGTTTCGAGAGCAGAAACCCAGCCACCGGCGAGGTGCTGGCCACCCTGACCCAAGCCACCCAAGGCGATGTTGATGCGGCCGTTGATTCGGCCCGTGCGGCACAGGGAAAATGGGAACGCCTTGGTGGGCCGGGGCGGGCGCGCTATCTTTATGCCATTGCCCGCCTGCTGCAAAAACACAGCCGCCTGTTTGCGGTTCTGGAAACGCTGGACAATGGCAAGCCGGTTCGCAAATCGCGCGACATCGACATCCCGCTGGCCCAGCGCCATTTCTATTATCACGCGGGCATGGCCCAACTGATGCCCGAAACCCTGCCGGATGCGCAGGCACTGGGCGTTTGTGGCCAGATCATCCCGTGGAACTTTCCGCTGTTGATGCTGTCATGGAAGGTCGCCCCGGCGCTGGCGATGGGCAACACGGTGGTTCTGAAGCCTGCTGAATATACCTCGCTGACGGCGCTGCTGTTTGCCGATATCTGCCAACAGGCCGGGCTGCCCAAGGGTGTGGTCAACATTGTCACCGGCGACGGCGCGGTGGGCGAAATGATCGTTGGGGCCAAGGTGGACAAGATCGCCTTTACCGGATCAACCAGCGTGGGCCGGCGCATCCGCGAGGCAACCGCCGGCAGCGCCAAGGCCCTGACGTTGGAACTGGGCGGCAAGTCGCCCTATATCGTATTTGACGATGCCGATATCGATTCTGCCGTCGAAGGGCTGGTTGATGCGATCTGGTTCAATCAGGGACAGGTTTGCTGCGCCGGATCACGCCTGTTGGTGCAGGAAAGCATTGCCGATATCTTTTATGCCAAGCTGCGCGCGCGCATGGACAAGCTGCGCCTTGGCAACCCGCTGGACAAATGCATCGACGTGGGCGCGGTGGTGGACCCTGTGCAACTGGCCACGATCACCGACATGGTGGCAGCCAACAGCGCTGGCGAAACCTATCACGCCGCGGTCGAGGTGCCCGCCGGCTGTTATTACCCCCCCACCCTGATCACCGGGCTGACGCCATCCGACACGCTGATGCAGGAAGAGATATTTGGCCCGGTTCTGGTATCGACCACCTTTCGCACCCCGGCCGAGGCCGTGGCGCTGGCCAACAACACCCGCTATGGGCTGGCCGCGACGCTTTGGAGCGAAAACATCAATCTGGCGCTGGATATCGCGCCCAAACTGGTCGCCGGGGTGGTCTGGATCAACGCCACCAACCTGTTCGACGCCGCCGCCGGTTTTGGCGGCGTGCGCGAAAGCGGCTTTGGCCGTGAAGGGGGTTGGGAGGGGCTGGGTGCCTACACAAAACCCAAGGCCAAAACCAAATCACTGGAAAAGATCGAGCCCAGAACAGGAAACACCGGACCAGCCGATGCAATAGACCGCACCGCCAAGATGTATGTGGGCGGCAAACAGGCACGCCCCGACAGCGGCTATTCCCGCAGTGTTTTCGCCAAATCCGGCGCACAGCTGGGCCATGTGGGGCTGGCCAGCCGCAAGGACGTGCGCAACGCCGTCGAGGCCGCGCAAGGGGCCGCCGGATGGGCCAGAACAACCGGGCACCTGCGCGCACAAATCCTGTATTACATCGCCGAAAACCTGTCTGCCCGCGCGCAGGAATTTTCCGCGCGGATCAATGCCATGACCGGCAAGCGGCAAGGCGCAAAAGAGGTCGCAACATCCATCCAGCGCCTGTTCAGCGCCGCCGCATGGGCCGACAAATATGACGGGCAGGTGCATGGCGTGCCGATCCGTGGCGTGGCGCTGGCAATGAAGGAACCAACCGGCATCATTGGCGCGCTTTGCGCTGACGAGGCCCCGCTTTTGGGGCTGGTATCGGTGATGGCCCCCGCCATTGCCATGGGCAACCGCGTGGTGCTGGCCGCATCCCAACCCTATCCGCTGGCGGCCACCGATTTCTATCAGGTACTTGATACGTCCGACGTGCCGGGCGGGGTGGTCAACATCCTGACCGGCAATCACGCCGATATCGCCCCGGCGCTGGCCGGACATCTGAATGTCGATGCTGTCTGGAGCTTTTCATCATCCGACCTGTCGGCCACAATCGAACATGCCTCGGCCGGCAATCTGAAACGAACCTGGGTCAACAACGCCCGCACAACGGATTGGTATGCCAACACCACCCCCCAATTCCTGAGCGCATCGACCGAGATCAAGAATATCTGGGTGCCCTACGGCGAATAACGCCGCAGGGCGGGGCGGGAACTGCCACCAGCCGGTTACTTATTCAAGCCCCTCGGGCTTGCCAACCACCACGAACCGCAAACCCTTTGGGTCCAGCAATTCGGCTGCGACCCGGTTCACATCTTCCAGTGTCACGGCCTCGACCTTGCCATTTCGGGTGGCGATATAGTCGATCGCCAGCCCCTGCATCTGCATACCGACCATGATCTTGGCAATGCGCCCGTTTCCATCAAACCGCAGCGGAAAGGCCCCCGTCAGATAGGTCTTGGCCGCGTCCATCTCTTTGCGTGTAACCCCGGTTTCCGCCATCTTGGTCCATTCGTCCCCGATCACCCTGATCGCCTCGGCTATCCGGTCATTGGCCGAAGACACACCACCGCGATAGGTCGCCGCCAGATCACGCGGTGACAGGTACGAATAGACCCCATAAGTCAGCCCGCGCTTTTCGCGCACCTCGTTCATCAGGCGGCTTTCAAACGACCCCCCGCCCAGAATCTGGTTCAGCACATAGGCGGCAAAGAAATCCGGGTCATCGCGTTCGATCCCGCGCTGCCCGAACACCGCAACCGATTGCGGTGTGTCGAATTCAACCACCGTCACACCACCTGTCAGCGTGACCTCAGCCGGGCCGGGAAACGGCGCGCCCGTGTCGGGCAGATCACCCAACAGCGCGTCAATCATCACGCCCAGTTCATCCGCCGTAATGTCACCGACCGCCCCCACATAAAGCCGGTCGCGCGCGAACACCGCCGCGTGTGCGGCAACAATATCGTCACGGCCCAGCGCGCTGACCGATTCAACCGTACCGGCCCCGTCGCTGCCATAGGGGTGTTCCCCAAAGGCCAGACGCCGGAACGTGGCCCGGGCAATTTCGTCCGGGTCCCGTGCATTCGATTTCAGCCCCGAAAGCACCTGCCCCCGCACCCGTTCAATCGCTTCTGGATCAAACCGGGGATGGTGGATGGTATTGCGCAGCAAAACCAGCGCCTGATCCCGGTTCTCGCTTAGGAAACGGGCCGATATCGACATGGAATCACTGCTGGAATCGTAACCAAAACTGGCGGCAAGCGCCTCTAGTTCGCGGGCATAGGGGCGGGCCTCAAGGTCGGCGGCCCCTTCTTCAAGCAGGCCGGTCATCAGGTGGATCGCCCCGCGTTTACCCGGCGCATCCAGTGACGTGCCGCCGCGAAACCGCAGTTCCAGCGCGGTAAAGGGAATCGAATGATCCTCGACCAGCCAGGCGGTGATGCCCATGGGCGAAACGACCTCTTTGATCCTGACTTCGCCAGCGGCTGGAAACGCCAGAACAAGTGCCGCCATGGCTGCAATCAACGCTCTCATTGGTTTTCCCCCTCGTCACGCATCAACCAGCCGGTGACAGATGTTTCCGGGCGCAGCACATCGCGGGCGGCGGCGATGATGTCATCCCCGGTTACCGCCTGCAACACATCCGGCCAGGCCTGCACATCGGCAATCGTCAACCCGGTGGTCAGTGCGCGGCCATAGCGGTTGGCAATTCCGTCCACGTTGTCGCGCGCATAGATCTGCGAGGCGCGCAATTGCATCTTGATCCGGTCCAACTGATCCGGGTCCACCCCGCCCTGAACAAACGCGACCAGGGCGGCATCCATGGCATCCTCGGCCTCTTGCAAAGTGACACCTTCGGCGGGCACCACGATCATGTCGAATGTCGTCTGATCCAGTGACTGACCGCTATAGAAGACACCGGTATAGACCGCAATCTGTGTCTCGAACTGCATCTTTTCGGTCAGAAACGACGTGGTGCCACCGCCCAGTATCTCGGCCAGCAAAAACAGGGCCGCTGCCTTTTCCTGTTCCCCGCTGTTGCGTTCCGGGGCCAGATAAGAGCGGCTGACATAGGGCTGGGCCACACGTGCGTCCCGATAGGTCATGCGCCTTGCCGCGGTCTGGGGCGGTTCCTGGCTGCGCGCCCTTTCCGGCAGGTCCGGGTTGGCCGGGATCACCCCGTAATACGTCTGGGCCAATGCGTGTACCTCTTTGGGGTCCACGTCACCCGACACCACCAGAACGGCATTGTTGGGGGCATAATAGGTCCGGTAGAATGACAGGGCATCCTCAAGATCAAGGGTGACCATCTCGTGTTTCCAACCGATTACCGGCACGCCATAGCGGTGGTTGAAATACTGGATCGCGTTCATCTGTTCATTGAACAGCGCGCGCGGGCTGTTTTCAGTCCGTGTGTTCCGCTCTTCCAGAATAACGTCGCGTTCGGTTTTGATGTTGTCTTGGGTCAGGCGGATGTTGACCATCCGGTCGGATTCCATCCGCATCATCAGTTCCAGTCGGTCCGCCGCCACGCGTTGGAAGTACGCCGTGTAATCATAACTGGTAAAGGCGTTGTCACGTCCGCCATTGGCGGCCACGGTGGCCGACAATTCGCCCGCCTCCATTGTGTCGGTGGCCTTGAACAACAGATGCTCAAGGAAATGCGCCACGCCGGATACGCCACGCGGTTCATCCGCCGACCCGGTGCGATACCAGATCATATGTTGCAGAACCGGGGCGCGGTGATCTTCGACCACGATCACCTGCATACCGTTATCCAGTGTAAAGCTGGTCACCAGTTCCTTATTGTCCTGCGCAAGCACGGGCAAAGTGGCGGTTGTCAGGGCAGTAACGAATATGGCCACAAACAGGGCCAGGGCGCGGATCATCGGATGTCCTTTCCGTTTGGGCGGCAGATGCTGGTGAATGTCCTGCCTTCAGGCACGGCTTAACCTACGCACAAAGCCCTAGTTTTCAACAACACATGGCGACTTTGTGAGATGGTGAAACCGTAAACCGGATTATTCGGTTCGGGGCGGAGAGCTTGGCGTGCCAAAACCCGACCGCCGAAAGCGGTTTGTTTCGGTGAACGGGTCCAGCGCCTGCCGGCGATAGGCCTGTTCATAGCGGTCAACCTTGAACAACCGCACGCGGCCCATACGTGCCTGACGCTTGCGGAACTTCGCGTCCTCCTGGGCCAGGGCCGTTCTGGTGTTTGCCGGAACGCCATACCGGCTGGCCCGTGCAACCAGCGCCCCATCCGAGGCCGGAACCCCCCTATCATCCAATGACGAGGCGCGCCCACCCAGGGCAACAATCGCATCGGCGGTTGGGTTCTGATCGACCAGATTGGCACCACCGGGGGTTGGGGCCGGCAACACATCGTAATCCTTGGGCGCGGTCAGCGGCTTGTTGGGCAGGATCATGAATTCATCCGGTCCCGGCCCGCTTGGCTCAAGCTGGCGCAAGCCCTTGTTCGAACAGCCACCAAGGGCCATCGCGGCCATCGTTCCTGCTAATATGATCGCAACCAGCGGCATCCGCATCGCCACTACTCCTGCCTGTTTCCAGCGCTTTTAGCGCATATCCCGGCCCACGTCACGTGGCCTTTTCCCTGTTCTGCCTACCATCAAATATGGCCAGCCCGATAGCCCCGGCAAATATGAACACATCAGCGACATTAAACACAAACGGATTGTTGATGCCACAGCATGACATATTAAGGAAATCAAGCACATAGCCATACAGCAACCGGTCCGTCACATTGCCCAGCGCCCCGCCAATCAACAACCCCGCGCAAAGCTGCATCCGCCAGGCCATCGGGTGCCAGCGGCGCACCCAGTACACAACTGCCCCCACCACCAGCAATGAAAACCCGATCAGCATCCACCGGGTCCAGTCCCCATCACCATCCAGCAGGCCGAAATTGATGCCCCGGTTTTCGCCGTAACGGAAATTCAGCAACGGCGGCAGAACATCGATCGACCGCACCCGGTCCAGCCCCATCCAGAACACCACAAGGTATTTGCTGATCTGGTCGATCAGCAAAGCCCCAATGGATGTTTGGATCAGCAGGCGCATCTAAGGTCTT
>DAOUPC010000114.1 GCA_030626365.1 Paracoccaceae bacterium | reverse complement strand
GTGATAGGTGATCAGAACGTTCCAGAGATGTCCGTTGGGTGTGCATTCGGCCGAGGCATCGACCAGGAACCGCGCGCCTTCCATGCACATATACTGAACGCCCGGCTCCATGAGCTCCATGCGCATGTAGACGGTAAAGGACACCGCAATGAACCCGACCCGCGCCGAAGCGACCAGATAGAGAATGCCGATATCTTTATGGTTGGTTGACATGAACCAGCGGGTGAAAAAACCGCGCTCGTCCGCGTGTCCGTCCCCGTGCCCGGTATCATGAATGGCGGCGTCTGCCATTGCGTGCCTCCTGTTGTTTGTTGACACGATATCCGGTTCCCGGACGCGTGCTGGTTGTTACTGGTTTTAAAGAGGCATTTTGATTGCTTCAATGGTGGAATTTGATCTGGATCAAGAAAAATCACGCCACCCCCCTGATTTGTGCCAAATTTACAGGGTGCTGCTGGCCCTGCCGCGCAAATTTTCCTGTGTGGGCATCCCCCGTGCCTCACGCTGTTCCTGTCGGGTGATATGCGTCGGAATACCCCGCCCGGTTGCCCCGAAAGGCGTTTATATAACGCCGCAATACATTGATATATAAAGGATTTATCAGGATTGGAAGATTTTAGGTCCGGCACCACAACCCCGGCGCAGGCAGGGGGCGGGGTTGTCAGATGCACGGGTGGCCCCTTGGGATGGCGCGCCGTTTTGGCGAAATGAATACAGCGAATTTTGAATTTTGATTGGCGGGGCTGTCGGGCAAGCTTGCAGCACACAAAATGATCATATGAAAATTTACTTGCCTTTTTTGGTCGTATCGATACAATTTTTTCAGGAATATGGAGAAGCGCGTGTAAATGTCCAAAAAGACAAAACAACGCAGAGATCGGATTATTGAGCTGACCCGGCAGCAAAACTTTATGACGGTCGAGGTCCTGTCAGGGGAACTCGGGGTGTCCGCGCAAACCGTTCGCCGGGATATCAACACGCTGAGCGACGCAAACCTGTTGCGCCGCAGGCATGGTGGGGCCGGACCTTTTGAGGGGGCGATAAACACGTCCTATGATCTGCGGACCGCACAAAACCCCACGGCCAAACGCGCCATCGCAAGAGAGGCCGCAAAATTTGTTGGTGATGGTGCGACGATCTTTATTTCCATCGGCACGACACCCATGATGGTTGCCGATGCGCTGAAAGATACCAAACGACTGACGATTGTTACCAACAATCTGAACGCGGCCATGGCCCTAAGCCACGAACCAACCAATCGCATTATTCTGCCGGGCGGAGAGGTTCGCCTGCCGGACCGGGACATTCTGGGCGATGAGGTGGTCGCGCTTTTTGACAACCATCGGGCTGAAATCGGGTTTTTCGGGGTGGCGGGCATTGATGAGGACGGCACCCTTCTGGATTTTCACGGCTCCGAAGTGCGGGTCCGTGAAAAGATACGGGCCAATTGCCGGATGTCCGTTCTGGTGGCCGACAGCAGTAAATTCGGCAGGGTTGCCCCGGCGGTTGGTGGAAATATCACGGATGTTGACCGGATCATCATCGACAGGCGTCCGGGCGATGCGTTCCGCCCGATGCTTGACGGGGTTGCCGAGCGACTAAAAGTGCTGGGAGATGACGGATCATGAGTGCGCAACCTTTTGTCGTTCTTGATGGAATTGCCAAGCGCTGGAAGGGTGCGTTGGGGGTTCAGGATATATGCCTGACCATAGAAGAGGGATCGTTTGTTGCCCTGCTTGGCCCGTCCGGCTGTGGAAAATCCACCACATTGCGGCTTTTGGCCGGTCTGGAAACCCCGGATGAGGGGCGGATCATGATTGACGGGGCGGACGTGACACACCGGCCTGCATCGGCGCGAAATCTGTCGATGGTGTTCCAGTCATATGCCCTGTTTCCCCACCTTTCGGTGGCCGAAAACGTGATGTTCGGCATGAAGGTCCGCCGCGTTCCCAAGGCGGAAAGGCTGCGCAGCCTGCACCGTGCCATGGAAATCACCGGCCTGTTGGGGTTTGAGGACCGCAAGCCCAACGAACTGTCGGGCGGGCAACGTCAGCGGGTGGCGCTGGCGCGGGCAATCGTCGCCGGACAGCGGTTGTGCCTGATGGATGAACCGCTTTCAAATCTGGATGCGAAATTGCGCCATGCGGTGCGAAAGGACATCAAGAAACTGCAACAGGATCTGGGGATCACCGTGGTTTATGTCACCCACGATCAGACCGAAGCGATGAGCATGGCCGATAAGGTCGTGCTGATGCGCGACGGTGAAATCCAGCAGATCGGCACGCCCGAGCAACTGTATAGCCAGCCGGAAAATACCTTTGCCGCTGAATTTGTCGGCGCACCGCCCATGGCGCTGATCGATGGGGCGGCCCTGCCGGGGTTTTCCGACGGGCACACCATTGGGGTGCGGGCCGAAAATATTGTGCTGGCCGAAACCGGACAGGGGGATTTGCAGTGCCGGGTGACGGATTGCGAATTTCTGGGGGCCGAAACCTTTATCGGTCTGCAACACCCGCAGGCGCGGGGTCTGACGCTAAAGGTGGCGGGGCTGAAAAACATCCCGGCCGGGCAGGTGATCGACATTGTTCTGGCCAGGGAAACCTTGCTGAGCTTTGACAAAGAGGGACGCAAGATTCCACAGGGCTAACGATACTGGGGCGATACATGGGGGGCGAGGAAATTCAAAGAAGAACGGTCAAAATCAAGTGTTCAAGGAGAAGAATAAAATGAAAGTATCTGGATATTTTGGGCTCATGTTGTCGGGGGCAATATCTGTTGCCTCGATGGCGAGTGCGGAAACTGAACTGACGATGTACTATCCAATTGCGGTTGGTGGTGCTTTGACACAGGTCGTTGACGGTATCGTTGCCGACTTTGAGGCGGCAAACCCGGACATCAATGTCACGGCGGTCTATTCCGGCAACTATGATGACACCCGCGTGCGCGCCCTGTCGGCGCTGAATTCGGGCGAACCGGCGCAACTTGCCGTGATGTTTTCGATCGACGCCTATGACCTGATCGAACAGGACCTGATTGTCCCATTCGATGACGTGATCCAAACCGACGCGGAAAAAGAATGGCTGGGCAGCTTTTACCCGGCTCTGATGGCGAACGGTGTTATCGAGGGCAAAACCTGGGGCATCCCGTTCCAGCGTTCCACGATCGTTGCGTATTATAACAAGGACAAATTCCGCGCCGCCGGTCTGGACCCGGAAAAGGCCCCGACAACCTGGGACGAACTGGTCGAAATGGGCAAGGCCCTGACCGGGGACGGCACCTATGGCCTGATGATCCCGTCGACTGGCTATCCTTATTGGATGTTTCAGGCGCTTGCCATTCAGAACGGCAAGGAACTGATGTCCAACGACGGGCTGACAACCTATTTTGACGATGATGCGGTCGTTGACACCCTGAAATTCTGGCAGTCCCTGTCACAGGAACACGGCATCATGCCCGAAGGAACCGTTGAATGGGGCACCCTGCGTCAGGCATTTCTGGAAGGTCAGACCGCGATGATGTGGCATTCCACCGGCAACCTGACAGCCGTCAAGAAAAATGCCGCGTTTGACTTTGGTGTTGCGATGCTGCCGGGCAAGGTGCGCCTTGGCTCGCCCACGGGTGGCGGTAACTTTTATCTCTTCAAGGATACCTCTGACGAAGAAAAAGCCGCCGCACTTAAGCTGATCAAGTTCATGACAGCCCCCGAACAGGCCGCCACATGGTCGATTTCCACCGGGTATATGGGCGTGTCCGAGGCGGCCTATGGAACGGCGGCCCTAAAGGATTACACCGCATCTTTTCCACCGGCACTGGTTGCGCGCAATCAGTTGCAACATGCGGTGGCCGAGTTTTCGACCTTTGAAACCGCGCGTGTGCGCGATGGTCTGAACAACGCGATCCAGTCGGCCCTGACGGGTGCCAAAACCCCCGAAGAGGCATTGGGCGAAGCCCAGAGCGCCGCCGAGCGGCTGTTGAAGCCTTACCAGTAAGATGATCGGGCGCTGACCTGTCAGGGTTGGCGCCCTTTATCCGGGCAAGAGATTGATAATGAACAAATACGCAAATCAGGAACGCCGCCGTCGTGCGATTTATGGGTATCTGCTGCTGACGCCTGCCGCTGTTTTGCTGTCGCTGTTTGCTTTTTATCCGTCTGTTGCGACGTTGTGGTCCAGCATGTTTTCGCGCGGCACCCGGCGCCACCCGACAGAATTTGTCGGTGCTGGAAACTATAACGACCTTTTCAGTGATCCGACCTTCTGGCTGGTTGTTAAGAACAACCTGTTTTACGCGGGCATCACGATACCGCTTTCGATGTTCATTGCGCTATCAATGGCGCTTTGGGCGAATTCCAAAATATCCGCCAAGGGTTTTGTGCGCACCGCCTATTTCACCCCCACGGTGTTGCCGATGATTGCAGCGGCAAATCTGTGGCTGTTCTTTTACACGCCGGGGCTGGGGGTTCTGGACCAGATCGGGGCGCTGTTCGGGTTGCCATCGGTGAACTGGCTGGGTCAGCCTGAAACCGCGCTTTGGGCGATCATCATCGTGACGGTCTGGAAGGAATCCGGATTTTTCATGATTTTCTATCTGGCGGCCTTGCAGACCATTCCAACCGATCTAAAAGAAGCGGCCGACCTGGAAGGGGCAAGCCGCTGGACCTATACGCGCCGGATTGTGCTGCCTCTTTTGATGCCGACCACCCTGTTTATTGCGGTGAATGCGATGATCAATTCAGTCAAGTTGATTGATCATCTGTTTATTCTGACCAAGGGGGGGCCGTCAGATTCTACCAAGCTGATCCTGTATTACATCTGGGAAATGGCCTTTGCGTTTTTTGATGCACCACACGCGGCGGCGATGACCATCATGGTGCTGCTGGTGCTGGGGATCATTGCGGCGGTGCAGTTCTTTTACATGGATAAAAGGACCCACTATCAATGAACCGCCTTTCAAGACATCTGGATTCCTTTGGCGCGATCCTGCTGGCGGTCATCTGGATCGCACCGTTGCTGTTTGCCTTTTGGGCGGCCTTTCATTCCACCACGGATGCGGTGAATTTCAACCTGACCTCGCGTCTGACGCTTGATAATTTCAGGGTCGCCTGGGATGGTGCGCCGTGGCTTCGGTATTTCATGAACACCTTTCTTTTGGTGACCATCGTCCTGATCGGGCAGTTCATCATCACAACGCTGGCCGGGTTTGCCTTTGCGCAGGTGTCGTTCCCCGGCAAGGATTTCATCTTTATCCTTGTGCTGTTGCAACTGTTCATCCTTCCCGAAGTTCTGATCGTAGAGAACTATGCGATGGTGTCGCGGTTGGGGTTGTTTGATTCCCTGCTGGGGGTTGGAATGCCCTATATGGCCAGTGCATTCGGGATATTCCTGATGCGCCAGGCCTTTAAATCTGTCCCTATTGAGCTGGACGAAGCCGCCAGAATCGAAGGGTGTGGATGGTTCGGCGTGTTGCTTAAGGTCTATGTCCCGCTGGCAAAACCCACCTATCTGGCCTATGCGCTGGTGTCCGTTTCAACCCATTGGAACAATTTCCTGTGGCCCCTGATCGTGACCAATTCGGACAAAACCCGCCCTTTGACGGTGGGGCTGTCAATATTTGGCGCGCCGGAAAATGGCGTTGATATTTCGATTATCTCGGCTGCGACCATCATGTCGGTGGCCCCGCTTTTGATCGCTTTTCTGGTTTTCCAACGCCAGTTCGTGCAGGCATTTTTGCGAACGGGCATCAAGTAACGAATTGAATTTGGGTGGTTTTGAAAGGCAGGCCCGCTTTTCCCCGGTCGCCCCACCGGAGACCGCCGCCCCATTGCCCGTAACCGCAGGAAACCTGATGTCACGAATATTGCAAATATCCGACCCCCACATCATGATCCCCCCCGGCAAGGTATCAAACAAGCTTGAAACCTTGCTTTTGTTTGAACAGGTGATTGATCATATCCTTGAGAATATGGAAAAAATAGCCCCCGTTGATGTGGTTATTTCAACCGGGGATATTGCCGATATTGGTGATGTGCAAAGCTATCAGGCGTTCAGAAAACAGATCGAAAGGCTGGGGCTTCCATATCTCATGATCCCCGGAAACCATGATTTGCGCGCGCCGATGCACCACTGTTTTAAGGACCTTGGTTTCATGCCGGAATCCGGAAAAATAAACTGGGTGCACGACCTGAAGGACCTGCGCATCATCGGTCTGGATTCCCTGATCGAAGGTAAGGGCGGTGGGCTGTTTGATGCCGCAAGCGCCAGATTCCTGGAACGCGCCCTGGCCGGGGCGGCGCAAAAACCGGTATTACTGGCCATTCATCACCCGCCGATAAAGTCGGGTATCTGGTTCATGGATAAAATCGGCCTTGAAGGGCACGAATTGCTGGCCGAAACCCTGCGCCCTTTCACCAACGAAATACGCATCATCAGCGGCCACCTTCATGCCAGCATTACCGGCACGATCAATGACCGCGTGGTTGTCGTGGGGCCATCCACATGCAGTGCCTTTGCCACTGATTACCGAGCGGACGCGCCGGTTGGGTTCATGACCGGACCACGGGGATATGTGGTGCATGACTGGGACAACGGGTTTCGCAGCAATTGCACCTATATTACCTCCTTCAACGGGCCGCATGGCTTTTGAACCTCGTTAAGGGCGGGCCGATTGGCCCGGTCTTGTGAAATTGCAGGATTTCGAGTTAACCTTGAAACCGATCATTGGCGCAGATCATTGGTGCGGGCCATCGGTGCATTGCCATGTACCATGACCGACGCGCTGTTGGCGTCATCTTCTGATCACACAATGTACCCCGCACGGGGTGGTTGGGCAAAGAATGGGTATGGATAAAATATGAGCGGTCTTCTGGCCTTGTTGGATGATGTGGCGGGTATCGCCAAGGTGGCGGCGGCGTCCGTTGACGATGTGATGTCGCAGGCGGCCAAGGCCGGGGCCAAGGCGGCGGGGGCGGTGATTGATGATGCGGCCGTTACGCCGAAATACGTGCATGGTTTTGCCGCGTCTCGTGAATTGCCGATCATCTGGAGGATCGCCAAGGGATCGTTCAAGAACAAGCTGTTGTATCTGTTGCCGGCGGGGATGTTGCTGTCGTCCTTTGCGCCGTGGATGATCCCACCGCTGTTGATGCTGGGCGGGGCGTATTTGTGTTTTGAGGGGGCAGAAAAGATCTGGCACATGATCGCGCCACATGCCCCGCAACCGGTCAGGGAAAACGGTATGGACGGGCAGGGGGCGGGCAACCCCGCACACCTTGAGGAACAAAAGGCCGCCGGGGCGATCAAGACCGATTTCATCCTGTCAGCCGAGATCATGACCATCACCCTGGCCGAAATCCCCCCCAGCAATATCTGGATGGAGGCCGCGACGCTGGGCGTTGTCGGCATTGGCATCACGGTGATTGTCTATGGCAGTGTCGCGCTGATCGTAAAGGCGGATGATGTGGGGCTGTATATGTGCCGCAACGGACGGTTGGGCGTGACGCGGCGACTGGGCCGGGGGATGGTGCGCATGATGCCGGGTTTCATGGCGTTACTGGCCAATGTGGGCACGGCGGCGATGCTGTGGGTTGGCGGATCAATCATCATTCACGGGGCCGAGGTGCTGGGGTTTGGCGGACTGGCGCACCACATTCACGATCTGGCCGGCACGGTGGGGCAGATGGTGCCGGTCGAGTATCAGGGCGCGCTTGGCTGGGGCGCCAAGGCGGCAATGGATGGGCTGTGCGGTCTGGCGCTGGGGCTGGTTCTGATCCCGGTGGTGACGCGGGTGATTGCGCCGCTTTGGGCGACCATATCGGGGGGTCGCAAGGGCGGGGCCACATAGGGCCGCGCGCCCTGTGTCGGCGTTATTTATAGTGCCGCAGATAACGCTTTTCGAACATCTCTTTGGCCCAGTGTGCAAGGCCCATGGACGGCAATGCCAGATTGAACTTTTGCGTGCGCGCAACAAGGGACCCGGATGAATTGTCGTCGATGATGCACATCAGTTCCACCCGGAAGGCGCGCTTTGGTTCCTTGCCGTTCAGTTCGGAAATCAGGTTGGCGGCGGCGGCTTCGGCCTGCAAATCGGCCATATGCGCCTGTTTCGGCATCCAGTCCGGACCCGGAAAGCTGCCGGCGTCCCCGGCCACATAGGTGCACTCGAACCCGGTCACGCGACACTGCCT
>DAOUPC010000044.1 GCA_030626365.1 Paracoccaceae bacterium | reverse complement strand
GTTTTCAAAACCGATGTTGCAGGGCGAAGACGCCGATGCACGCGCCGAAACCCAGGCAACCATGAAATGGGTTCTGGACCAGTGCATGATCCTGCTGCACCCGATCATGCCGTTCATCACCGAAGAACTGTGGGCCACATCCGGCGACAGATCCGGGATGCTGATTCACGCCGAATGGCCCACCTATACCCCCGCCGATCTGGTGGATGGGCAGGCCGATCAGGAAATGAACTGGGTTATCGGGCTGATTGACAGTATCCGGTCGGCGCGCCAGCAGATGCACGTGCCTGCCGGTCTGCATATCCCGATGCTGGTCAGTCAGATTGATGACAAGGGGCGCGCGGCGTGGGACCGCAATGAAACCCTGATCAAGCGGCTGGCCCGGATCGAGGGGCTAAGCGACACCGATACCCTGCCCAAAGGCACCATAACCATTGCCGCCGATGGGGCCAGCTTTGGTCTGCCGCTGGCCGGGATCATTGATATCGCAGAAGAAAAGGCGCGTCTGGAAAAGACCCTTGGCAAGTTGGCCAAGGAACTGGGCGGGCTGCGGGGCCGTTTGAATAACCCCAAATTCGCCGCCTCTGCCCCGGCCCAGGTGGTCGAGGAAACCCGCGCCAATCTGGCCGCGCGGGAAGAGGAAGACGCCAAGATAAAACAGGCGCTGGCCCGTCTGGAAGAACTGCAATAGCCGCGTGAAAGATGCCCGGCTAGCGGGCGTCTTTCAGCGCGCTAAGGGCGTCGGTTTCCTGCATCCGCTGATTGGTGGTGGCCAGATCATAGGGCGTTTCGCCCATTTCGTTCCTAAGGGACGCATCCGCCCCGGCCCGGATCAGCAGGGTCACGTTTTCGGGCGTGCCGAACTTGGCAACCCCGTGCAGCGGCGTCCAGTCATTTGCCGTCAGCGCATTCACGTCCGCCCCGGCATTTATCAGCTGGCCAATGATTTCCGCCGACCCGGTGGCCGAAATGAAATGCAGCGGCGTGCGCTCCCATTTGTCTTTTGCGTTCACATCGGCCCCGGCCAGTAACAGGGCGGCAATGGTTTCGGGCGTCGCACCCGCCGCCCAGTGCAGCGGGGTTTTCCCGTCCGCCCCTTGCGCATTCACATCCGCACCACCGTCGATCAGGTGTTGCACGGCGTCTGCGGTGGCGGTTGCATAGAATGCCTGATCACACAAAACCGGGCAGTCCCCGGATGCCAGAACGGGCGTGCCCGCCAGAACCAGCACAGTTGTAATGGCTGAAACAAGATTTTTCAAAACAGATACCTCCCTAGAATACCCCCACAGGACCACCTCGCATGCCTTATGTCAATTTGGCGGGGGATGGGGGCACCCCGGTATCATTTGAAATCGGGTTTGCGCCCCTGCATCTGTGCGCCGATCACCTCTATCTGGTCGGCGTTGCCGATCAGTGCGGCCTGTTCGCTGGATTCGGCCATAAGGACATCCGCGCGACCGGCGCTTTCGGCCACTGCGATCAGGCGCTTGGAGGCGCGAACGGCGGTGGGGCTTTGCCCGGCGATATGTTGTGCCATTGCCATTGCCTCGGCCAGCGGATCATCCTCGATCGAGGTCACCAGCCCCCAGCGTTCCGCCTGTGTGGCGCTGACCGGGCGGGCCGTATAGGTCAACTGGCGCAGCACATCCGAGCGCATCAGTGACGGCAACAGGGCCATGCCGCCCATGTCCGGCACCAGCCCCCATTTCATCTCCATGATGGCCAGTTTGGTGTCGGGCGCGGCAATACGTATATCGGCCCCCAGCGCCAGTTGCAGCCCCCCGCCGTAAACCGCGCCCTGAAGTGCGGCAATTACCGGCACGGGAACGCGCCGCCAGACCATCGCCACCTCTTGATAATCATTGGTGTCCCCATGGCTGCGCGGCATCAGTTGTTCGCTCGGGTCCATCTGTGCAAGGGCGGCAAAGCTGGCCACGTCCAGCCCGGCACAAAAACTTTTGCCTTCCCCCGACAGGACCACCACCCGTGCGTCGGATGTGGCCACCTCGGCACCGGCCGCCAGAATTGCCTGAACCATGGCCGGGTCCAGCGCGTTCATCTTGTCGCCACGGGTCAGGGTGACGTGGGCGATATGGTCCCGATATTCGACAGATACGCGTGCCATGGAGGTCTCCTTCATTATGTGTTCGCCCAGATTAGGCCTGAATGGCGCGCGCAATTCCAGCCCGACGTTGGGGAAATATATGTTCCCGTTTTGTTTCAATGTGCTTATGCTGGGGTCATTGGGTTTCAAAGGGATTGGGTGAATCATGCAAAAACGTGAGAAATATGAGAAATTCAAGGCGCTGCACCGCGCGGGCGCGCCATTTGTAATTCCCAACCCCTGGGACGCAGGCACGGCGCGCATTTTAGGCGGTCTTGGCTTTGGCGCATTGGCGACCACCAGCGCCGGCTATGCCTTTGCGGCCGGCAAGCGGGATTCGGAAGGGGCGTTGACGCGGGACGAAATCCTGAACAATGCGCGCGCCATTGTCGAGGCCAGCGATCTGCCGGTCAGTGCCGACCTTGAGGATGGGTTCGGGGCCGCACCCGAGGCGTGTGCGAAATCCATCCGTCTGGCGATGGAATGCGGTCTGGTGGGTGGGTCGATCGAGGATACAACCGGGCACAAAGACAGGCCGATACACGGGTTCGAACAGGCGGTTGAACGGGTGGCGGCAGCCGTCGAGGCGGCGCGCGACAAGCCGTTTCTGCTGACCGCGCGGGCCGAGGGATATTTATTCGGACAGGATGATCTGAACGAAACGATCCGCCGGCTACAGGCGTTTTCCGACGTGGGCGCGGATGTTCTTTATGCGCCGAACCTGCCGGATATTGCCGCCATCAGAACGGTTTGCGCCGAGGTGGATAAGCCGGTGAATGTGGTGATGGGCCTTAGCGGGTCGCTTTATTCTGTTGCGGAGCTGGGCGAGGCCGGGGTGGCCCGGATCAGCGTTGGTGGCTCATTCGCCCGTGCCGCCCTGGGCGCGATGATCCGCGCCGCGCGCGAGGTGATGGGGCAGGGGACATTCAGCTATGCACACGAGGCGGTGCCGGACAGCGAGGTGCGCCTGATGATGTCAGGTTGGAAGGCCGAAACGCGGGGATAAAATCCGGGGCTTGCCGTATGGTGCGGCTGCGGTTATCTGGCGAATATGACTGGACCCAGATACACCCCGCTTGCGCAATCCCTTCCCGCATCTGTGCCGTTTGTCGGCCCGGAAACCCAGGAACGTCAGCGCGGCGCGCCGTTTTCTGCCCGGCTGGGGGCCAATGAAAACGTGTTCGGGCCGTCACCACGCGCCATTGCCGCGATGCAGGCGGCGGCGGGCGATATCTGGATGTATGGCGACCCGGAAAACCACGATCTGCGCGCCGCACTGGCGGCGTTTCACGATGTGGCCCCGCAAAACATCATTGTTGGCGAAGGCATCGACGGGTTACTGGGCTATCTGGCGCGGCTTTTGGTCGGGCCGGGCGATGCGGTCGTTACGTCCGCCGGGGCCTATCCGACGTTCAACTATCACGTGGCGGGATATGGTGGTGTGCTGCACACGGTGCCGTTCAGGGATGATCACGAGGATATGCAGGCGCTTTTTGCCAAGGCGGGCGACGTGGGTGCCAAAATGGTTTATCTGGCCAATCCCGATAACCCGATGGGAACCTGGCACAAGGGGGCCGATATCGTGCGTGCGATGCAGGACCTGCCCGATGACTGCCTGTTGGTTCTGGACGAGGCATATGTGGAATGTGCGCCCGATGGCACCGCCGCACCGGTGGATGCGGATGACCCAAGACTGATCAGGATGCGCACCTTTTCAAAGGTTTACGGCATGGCCGGTGCGCGGGTTGGCTATGGTATCGGCGCGCCGGATCTGATTTTGGCGTTCAACAAGGTGCGCAACCATTTTGGCATGAACCGGGCGGCGCAGGCCGGGGCGCTGGCGGCGCTGGCGGACAATGACTGGCTGGCCCATGTGCAGGGTGAAATTGCGGCGGCGCGCGGCCGTATTGGCGAAATTGCCCGTGCCAACGGGCTGACCCCGCTGGCGTCGGCAACCAATTTCGTGGCTATCGACTGTGGTCGTGATGGATTTTTTGCAAAGGCCGTGCTGGATAACCTGGTAGAGGCTGGCGTTTTTGTGCGTATGCCTTTTGCCCCGCCGCAAAACCGTTGTATCCGCGTCAGTGCGGGCACCACGGCGAATTTGGATGCTTTCGCCGCCGCGTTACCCGAGGCGCTAAGGCGGGCGGGTGCCTAAAACGTCTGGTCGTAATCGCCCACCAGCGGTTCTGTGCGGATGACCTTATCTATGTCGGCAAAGATTGCCCGCAGTTCTGCGTCGCTTTCGGGGCTTTCGCAGACCACCACCAGATTGGGTGTGTTGCTTGATGCGCGCACCAACCCCCACGCCCCGTTATCAAGGATCAGCCGCGCGCCGTTCACCGTGACGACTTTTTCGATTCTGCGCCCGGCGATGGTGCCGCCTTCGTCGGCCCGCTGAACCAGCTTTTTCACAAGGCGTTCCAGCACCGCGTATTTTTCGGTATCGGCGCACCAAGGCGACATGGTCGGGGTGGACCAGGTTTTTGGTAATGCCTTGCGCAGGTCGGACATGGATTTGTCCGGGTTGCGGTCCATCAGTTTGCAGATTTCCACGGCCACGCGCATTCCACAATCATACCCACGCCCGATTGGCTCGGCTAGGAAATAGTGGCCGGACTTTTCAAAGCCTGCCAGCGCGCCAATCTCTTTGACCCGGCGTTTCATGTGGGAATGGCCGGTTTTCCAGTAATCCGCCTTGATATCGTATTTCTGCAATTCCGGGTCGCTGGCATAAAGCCCGGTTGATTTCACGTCGGCAACAAAGGTCGATCCGGGGTAAATCTTGGCCAGATCGCGGGCCATGATGACCCCGACCTTATCGGCAAAAATCTCTTCTCCTTCATCATCCACCACGCCGCAACGGTCGCCGTCGCCGTCAAACCCAAGGGCAAAATCGGCCCCCGATGCTTTGACGGACGCGGACATGTCATGCAGCATTTCCATGGCTTCGGGGTTGGGGTTGTAATGGGGAAAGGTGTAATCAAGCCGGTTGTGGCTGGGCACCACCTGAACGCCGATGCGTTCAAACAGTTCGGGCGCAAAGGCCGATGCGGTGCCATTGCCGGTGGCGCATACCACCTTGAGAGGGCGGGACATTTTGAAATCCCCCACCAGATCGTCAAGATAGGCCTCTTTGACGCCATGCACATATTCGTAAGAGCCACCCGCGCGCGCCGTGCCCTGACCGTTCAGCACGATGTCGCGCAATTCGTCCATCTCATCCGGGCCATGGGTCAGCGGGCGTTCAAAACCCATCTTGACGCCGGTCCAGCCATTGGGATTGTGCGACGCGGTGACCATGGCCACGGCAGGCGCATCCAGGTGAAACTGGGCGAAATAAGCCATCGGAGAAATCGCCGGGCCGATGTCACGCACGGCAATACCGGCCTGCATCAGGCCCAGCATCAGCGCGTTCTTGATCGACAGGGAATAGTCACGGTAATCGTTGGCCACGGCGATGACCGGTTCAATGCCACGCCGGTGCATCTGGGTGCCAAGGCCAAGGCCAAGGGCGGTAATGCCGGGCAGGTTAATTTCGTCCGGGTATTTCCAGCGCGCATCGTATTCACGAAAACCGGTGGGGGTGATCATTGCATCACGCAGGAATTCCCACGTGTTCTGGGTGACGGATGCGGCAGGTTTTGTCATGTGGAATACTCTTGATCTGATTGTTAAATCTGTACGGGGTTGGCTTTGGCAATTTTGTCCAGTGCCATCAGCGTATCAATAAGCGCGGGCATCTGATCGAGGTAGATCATGTTTGGCCCGTCGCTGGGGGCGCTGTCGGGGTCGGGGTGGGTTTCGATGAATACCGATGCAACGCCGATGGCCACCGCCGCGCGGGCCATGACGGGGGCGAATTCGCGCTGCCCGCCAGATGATCCGCCCTGACCGCCGGGTTGCTGAACCGAATGGGTGGCGTCCATCACCACCGGGTATCCGGTTTGCGCCATTTGCGGCAGGCTGCGCATATCGGCAACCAACGTGTTATACCCGAACGAGGTTCCGCGCTCGGTCAGCATGATGCGCCGGTTTCCGGTGCTTTCGATCTTGGCCACGACGTTGGGCATGTCCCAGGGGGCCAGAAACTGACCCTTTTTGATATTGATCACCGCGCCTGTGTTTCCGGCGGCCAGCAGCATGTCGGTCTGACGGCACAGGAAGGCCGGGATTTGCAGGATATCCGCCGCCTCTGCCACCGGGGCGCATTGCGCCTCTGAGTGGACATCGGTCAGGACCGGAACGCCAATGGCTTTGCGCAGGTCAGACAGGATTTTCAGCCCCGCGTCGATGCCCAGCCCCCGCTTGCCCCCAAGGCTGGTGCGGTTGGCCTTGTCGTAGGATGCCTTGAACACGTATTGCGCGCCGGCGGCTTCGCAGGCGGCCTTCATGGTGCCGGCGATCATCTGCGCGTGATCCGCGCTTTCCAGCTGGCAGGGGCCGGCAATGATGGTCAAAGGGCAATCGTTACCGATCGTAAGGTCACCGACCTGAATATGTATCATGATTATGAGGTTACCTGTTCACGCAAGATGGATGCAGTAAGGGACATCATCAGGTAGATGCCCGAAAAGATCAGAAATGCAAGGACCGTATTTTCAAATTTGCGCGGATAGCTGGGTTCCTGGGCGGCAACCGGGGCCACCGAGATGGTCAGATAACGCACCTGGCGGCTTGCCTCCATCCGGGTTTGTTCGACCTGTTGCAGGGCCGATTGCAGCATCATGTCGCGTGTGGCCAGGTCGGCCTGGGCCATCTGGATGCGCACGGTCAACTGCGCCAGCGAATTTTCCCCCTGCGAGGCGTCGATCATCCGGGTGTTAAGCCGTTTCAGCAGGTCATTAAGGCGCCGTATATCGCCCCTGGCCCCTTCGACCTTGGCCTTGTTGGGGCGCGCGTTATCCTCAAGTGCGGCAAGTTGCAGCCCCTTTTCCTGCAATTGCAGTTCGATATTGTTGATCTGCCCACGCAACGCCGCGATCACCCCTTCGGGGTCCAGGATCGCGCCCTTTTGTTGCAGGTCCACCAATGCCTCCTGGGCTTTGCGCCGCTCAATCTGGGCATTTCCAAACCCGCCAATGGCGTCTTCCATCTGGTTGCCACGTTTGGTCTGGGACAGGTTGTTCACCTGGTCTTCGGCGTAAGATATCAGGCGATTGGCAAAATCCTCGGCGACCAGGGGATCGGCGGCGCTGACTTCCATGCGAATGACGCCTTCGGTCGGGTCATAGCCGACGCTGGTGTTCTTGGAGTAGGTCTTGAACGCTTCTTCGTTGGTCGGATTGTCGCCCAGGCGCTGGATCGGGTCGATCCAGTTTTGCAGGAAATGCGCCTTATAGCCGATATCTTCGTCCAGTTCGATCATGGCGTCGATGGATTGCAGGAACCGTTGTGTGGCGATGGCATCCTGATTGGTGGCGAACTGGGTGCCGGTCAGCAACCCGCCCAGGCCACTGCCCCCGGTATTGTCGGCCTGAAGGATCAGGAATTCGGCCTTGGACGAATACATCGGGGTGGCGACAAAGTTGAAATACCAGCCAACGATCAGGGTTGGCAGCATCACGAAAAATGACAGCCGGGTCAGCAGCAGGATCATCTTGCGCCGTCGTCGCATCATGATGTCGCGCTGGATTTCACCGATTTCGCGGTTGCGCCTTTCGGCCGGGCTTAGGTCGGTCGAGGGCAGGGTCTGTTTCTGCAACGGCACGGTTTGTGGCAATTGCACCTTGCTGGTTTTATTGTCCGGGGTGCCGGAAAAGGCATCTGGTGCGCCGCCCTCGTGGGCCTCGCCGCCGCCCTGCGGGACAACCAGTTCCAGCATGTTTGAACGCTGGAATGGGTCGATACCGTTTTGACGCAACAGCCGGACGGCGTCGAAATCTGATGTTGCGGGCAGGTTGTTCTTTTGGGCCACACGGCGTGCCATGCGCAACTGACGCCCGGTCAGCCCCTCGCGCCGGATGGCGTCGATATCGGTTTCGGCGCGGGTGACGCGGGCCGAGGTAACCTGGCCCGTGCGGGGTTGGGTGGCCCTGTTCTGTCCGGCGTTCTGTCCGGTGGCGGGGGGGGCCGGATTGGCCTGTTGCGGCCGGGCTGGGCTGACGGGGCCGGGCGCACCTGTCCTGGGGGGCTGGCCCGCGGGCGCGGGCGAAACGCCGGATACCGCGCCGCCGGACGCCGAAACACCGGATACCGAAGGATTGCGCCGGATGCGGAACTTTTTAGCTCTGGGTTTCGTAGTCATAGAGCTGCTTTGCCTCTTCCAAGGTGTCAAACATGTTTAGTTTCCCGTCCATCAGGACCGCTGCCGAACGGGCAAATTTTTCCAGTGTCTTGGCCTGATGCGAAACGAGGATGATCGTCGTCGTGCGCAGGCGTTCCTCAAGTATTGCGCCGGCCTTTTTGTTGAACTCCACATCTGTGGTGCCGGGCATGCCTTCGTCGATCAGATAGATGTCGAAATCCAGGGCCAACATCAATGCAAAAGAAAACCGCGCCCGCATACCTGACGAATACGTGCCCAGTGGCTGGTCGAAATATTCGTCCAGATTGCACAGCCAGCGGCAGTACGCCTCGACGTAATCGGGGTCGAGGCCATAGATCTTGGCGATATAGCGGCTGTTTTCCATGGCCGATATCTTGCTGACCACCCCGCCCATGAACCCCAGCGGAAATGATATTTTGCAGCCGCGCCTTACCTCGCCCTCGTCTGGTTTTTCCAGCCCGGCCATGATGTTGATCAGCGTGGTCTTGCCGGTGCCGTTCGGGGCCAGAATGCCCAGCGACGTGCCCAGTTCGACCTTGAACGATACCCGGTCCAGGATCACCTTGCGTTGTGTTCCCGTCCAGAAGGATTTGCTGACATTTTCAAACTCTAACATTTCTGTAACTGTAACTGCTTGTCCGGTTGCGATTTGATTCAGATGCCTGTCATGTGGTCGGGTCCGGTCCCTCTTTAACAGAGGTGTGTTAACGGCTTACAATCCATATCTGGCTACATTATGTCCAGTTTTGAAACAAATATCCAACATCAATCGTGATCAGGCGGGCTGGCTTTGCGGTTTTTTTCCTTTGAATGCAGGGCAACGACCGGGCCGGGGGGGAATAATCGCTGTTTTGCGGTCTTTGAATTGTTTCCAAACCTGCAACCCTGATTGTGGGGCCAGATTGCTGGGGGAGATTACTGGGCCAGATTGCTGGGCCTGATTGCGGTGATGTGTTGCATGTGCCGGAATTTGTGCCAAAACCCAGGACACCCTGGCGCAGTCCCCGTATCCGGTGCTGTGGGGTGGGTAAACGATGTATTGGAGAACCAAGATGACACCGCTGGATAGCGCCCATGCAACGATGCAGGCAGATGGGGCCGCAAATGGGACCGCAGATGGGGCCCGGTTGCAATTTTATGAACGCCTGGCGGATGCGGAATTGTTTGTATTGCTGACCCAAGAGGCCGAAGGAGAGGCCATTTCACCCGCCCTGTTCGAGGTCGAGGATGGCCGTTTTGTTCTGGCCTTTGATCTGGAAGAGAGGCTGGCGGAGTTCACGGGCCGCGTGGCCCCCTATGCGGCCATGTCGGGCCGGGTTCTGGTGCAGATGCTGGCGGGGCAGGGTATTGGGCTGGGGCTGAATTTAGAGGTCGCGCCATCCTCGATCCTGATTCCGGGTGGGGCGGTCGACTGGTTGAACCGCACATTGGGCCAGGTGCCGGACCGGATCGAGGCGCAGATCGACGGGTTTTGCGCCCCGGCCAGTGAACTGACCGGTGAGTCGACTGGGGGGCTGGCGGCTGCGCTAAAGGTGAAACTGCGCAGTGCGGCAGGGCTGGCGCAGGCCGCCTATCTGGTCGGGGTGCGTTACAAGGGTGGTGGGCAGGGGCATCTGCTGGGCTTTGTCGGGGCCGAACAACGGGCGCAGGATGCCCTGGCCAAGGCCGCGGGCGAGGCGCTGACATTTACCGGCATGCAAGCGGGTGAACTGGATGTCGGGTTTTTCGCGCCGGATGATCCGGTGGTGGGAAAACTGGTGGCTGCCGGGGTGCTGATTGAGGTGCCGCAACCGGTCGCGCCACCAAAGGCCACCCCCCATTCGCCCCCCGGCAGCGACCCGGACAAGCCGCCGATCCTGCGGTGATGCCGCGCTTGATGGGGGCGGGGGGAATGCTGATATGATACAGGGTGAAACCAGACACCACCAGACTCCTTGCCCCGCGCAGATTGACAGCGTTCGTCATTCCGCCGCTTGGTTTTTTCGAACTAATTCTGTTGGCATGCCTCAATTTCATGTCGAATATGATCGACAAAGACAACGCCGCCCATGAAGCAAAACTTGCTTAACGGCGTGTCAGTACCTCAGCTTATGGCGTCAATAAATGCAAGTTGGGGCGGGTTCGACCAGTTGTCCGCGACCGACGCGTTAATTGATGGCGGTCTAAGTCTGATTGGAAGCTTGGATTTATCCGTTTGAAATTTATTGAAATTATGGTATCTTGGCCATGTTCTTGGGGGGATATTATGAAAAAATTCATTTTGGCCGCTGGTATTTTATTGGGCCTAGCCTTTTCAGCGCAAGCCGCAACAGTTCTGGCGCTATCCGGCACAACATCAACAAGCAGCCCCGCACATGATTCAGTAAACTCCCCCGGTTTGTCTGGTGTCGGGTTTTCACTTGGCAACGATTTGACAAATTTGTCTTTCACTGTGGCTTACACTTGTGCAGGTTCATGTTTGGTCGACGCGTATTTAATGAACAGCATCGGACCCTCGGCCACGAATTCAAATGTCGTTGCAGCAGCGGTGCTGGATGGGTCCAATACGACGGCCTTCAGCGGTATAAATCTTACCGCTGGCGATTACGCCCTTATTCTAACCACCAATACTGGGATTTTTAGCTGGAACGCGTCTTCGTCGCCGAACATCTTTTATGGGGGCACAGCAGCACCGTTCAACAACTTTGTGGACCTAGCTTACAACAGTGTGTTGCCCTATGCCTCAACAGTGTCAGCATTAACGGACCTTGCATTCCTTTACACAATCGAACAGTTCACCGACCCAATCGCTGCCGTCCCGCTTGGACCAACCGCACCGTTTCTAGCCCTTGGAATTGTGGGCTTGGCGGCTCTCAGGCGCCGCGCCAAGACCTGAACGCAATTGGGCCCTGAAAACTACGGGCGATTATCGGCGAAGAGCACCCCTGAATCGGAGAGAATACAGATGAAGTTTGAAGAGATAACGCTGGCGCAGGATTTTGACGCGGCGACAACCCAAGTGATTGATGCGCTGGCCGAAGAAGGGTTTGGCATCATCACCCGTATAGACATGCACGATACGTTCAAGGCCAAGCTGGGCGTTGAATTTCCGCCCTATACCATTCTGGGGGCGTGCAACCCGCAACTGGCCCTGAATGCGGTATCAGCCGCCCCCGAGATCGGCCTGCTGTTGCCGTGCAATGTTACCGTTGAACAAAGCGATGGCGGCACACGGGTGCGTATCCCGGATGCACAGGAGCTGCTGGGCGGGGCTGGATTTTCGGATGCGCCTGAACTTGCGGAACTGGCTGATGATGCCGGTGCGCGACTGGCGCGGGTTGTTGCCAAACTGCGCGGTTAATTAGGGGCGCGCCTGCCTGCCCACCCCGGCAGGCAGGCGGCCTTTATCATGTCCGGCAGGTGGTGCGCGATCAGCCAAGCAGGCGCATCCGCAGTCGTTGCAGCCAGCTGGGCGAGCGTTCAGATACCACGGCTGGCAGGCGAATTTGTGCCGCCACCCCAGCCGGATCAACCAGCGCCTTGCCGTCCTGAAATTGCAGCCGGTAAAGGTCGGCGTAAATGCCGCCACGCGCCAGCAATTCGTCATGGCTGCCCTGGTCAACCACCGCGCCGCGTTCCATCACCACGATCTTGTCGGCATTGCGGATGGTCGACAAACGGTGCGCGATGACGATTGTCGTGCGCCCGCCCGACAGCTTGTCCAGCGCGCTTTGCACCACCTTTTCCGATTGCGCATCCAGCGCGCTGGTGGCTTCGTCCAGCAACAGAACCGGCGTGTTGCGCAGCAGGGCGCGGGCGATCACCACACGCTGGCGCTGGCCACCCGACAGGGCCGATCCGCGCGGGCCAACCAACGTGTCCAGCCCCTTTGGCAGCTTGGCCAGAAAGTCCGACACATGGGCCGCCTCAAGCACCTTATCCAGCGTTTCCCTGCTAACATCCGTGCGCCCCAGAACGATATTCTCGCGCAGGGTTTCGTCAAACAACAGCGCCTCCTGGCTGACGACGGAATACAGGTTGCGCAGGTCCGGCAGGGCCATGTTGCGCACCTCGACACCGCCAACCGTGACGCTGCCTTTCTGTGGGTCCACCAGCCGGGTCAGCAGGTTGAAGATGGTTGATTTTCCCGCCCCCGACGCCCCGACCAGTGCCGTGGTCTT
>DAOUPC010000023.1 GCA_030626365.1 Paracoccaceae bacterium | reverse complement strand
GTGGCTGGCCGCCTTTGCCTATTTTGACGAAATCCGCGCGGCGGGTGTGCAGGTCTGGCGGTATGATTGCGGGTTCATGCATCAAAAAGTGATTGTCGCAGACGATGATTTTGCCGCCATCGGCACAACAAACATGGACAACCGGTCCTTTCGTCTGAATTTTGAATCAATGGCGGTCTTTTTCGATCCCCGTGCGGCGCAGCAAACGGCGGATATGCTGGAGCAGGATTTTCAGCGGTCTTTTTTGCTGACCCGAACGCTGGCCGAACAGCCTGCCAAAATCCGTGTCGGCGCACAGATTGCGCGGCTGTTCGCCCCGGTTTTGTGACCTGACGGGCGGGGTCGACACGGGGCGGGGGGCGGCATTTTTAACCCACTTGGGGTTTTTCGGCTTCCTTGCGTTCACGCGCCAGCGCGCTTAGCCCCAGATCATCCAGAATTGAATAGATCGCCGGTAAAACAAACAGCACGATCAGCCCCGATGCCAGCAACCCGAACACCAGACTGGCAACCAGAGGGATCAGGATTTGTGCCTGAAGGCTGGTTTCGGTGAGGATCGGCAACAGCCCGGCGATGGTGGTGATCGAGGTCAGAAAGATCGCCCTGAACCGCGCCCGTGCGGCGCGTGATGCGGCCTCGGCCACGGTCTTGGCGTCACGGTGTTCGCGTTTGATGAAATCGACCAGCAGGATCGAATTGTTGACCACCACCCCGGCCAGCGCAACAAACCCAAGCATGCTGGGCATCGAAAAGTCCAAGCCCATGGCCATATGGCCAAATATCGCCCCGGTCAGCGACAGCGGAATGATCAGCATGACCACAATCGGCTCCACATAGGAGCGGAACAGAAAGCTAAGCAATAAGAACACGCCGATCAGCCCGATCATGAACCCTTTGAGCATTGATTTCTGGGTCTTTCCCGCCTCGGCGTTCTGGCCTTCGACATCCAGATCGATGCCGGGGTAACGGGCCAGCAGGTCAGGGATGAACCGGGTCTGAATATCACTGACAATGGCGTTCGCGTTGGCATGCCGGGTGTCGATGGTGCCTTGTATGGTAAGGGTTCGCACCCCGTTCTGGCGGTTGATCCGGCTGTACCCCTGACCGGTCGCGACCGAGGCGACAACACTTAGCGGCACATATGTTCCATCCGTGCGGGTGATGATGAAATCATCAAACCGGCTGGAATCGCCGCGCTCATCTTCGGAAAACTGCGCCGTCACCTCAAGCAACTGCCCGTTGACCTGCATTTCACTGATCGACGTGCCGAAATAGGCGGCGCGCAACTGATCGGCGATCATTGCCGCCGTGATGCCCATCGGCCCGGCCGCGTCACTTAGTTCGACCCGTATTTCCCGCTTGCCGGGGCGCAGATCGTCAAGCACCGATGTCACGCCCTGATAGCGCCATATCCAGTCTTTCAATTCGGTTGCCGCGGACTTGAGCGCGCTCAGGTCATTGCCTTTCAGGCGCATGTCGATGGCGATACCGGCAGGCCCGAATGTGGATTCGGCGTATTTCAGGCTGATCACATCGGGCACATTGCCCACCTCGTTGCGCCAAAGCGCCATGATCGCATCGGGGCGCAGGGTGCGAATGTTTGACGCCAGCAGATCAACGCTGATCGTGACCACATGCGCCCCGGTTTCAAAGGCATCGCGGTTCACGCCATAGGACACTGTCACATGGCGGATCAGGGCGGTGCCATCCGGCTGATCCGGCGACTGGCTGGCATTTACCACCGCAAGGCCGGATTCCAGCCGGGCCACCACCTGTTCGGTGCGCGCCAGCGGTGTGCCCTGAGGCAGCAGAACCCGCGCCACGATCGTATCGCCATCAAGATCAGGGAAGGCGGTGAATTTCAGGTATCCCCCGGCCAGCATCGCCACCGAAACCAGCAATACCGCCAGACTGGCCCCGGCGGTGACATAGCGCCGGCGAATGGCCAGATCGGCCAGTGGCCCGACCAGCCGTTCACGGGCGAAATCCATCGCCGCATCCACCCGTTCACGAAGGCGGTTGCGTTTCTGCGTGGCCTCCAGCGTATGCACAAGGTGGTGCGGAAGGATCAAAAACGCCTCGACCAGCGACACCGCCAGCACGAACAGCATGACCACCGGCACAACCCGCAGCACCGCGCCCAGATCCCCCTTGAGAAACGCCAAAGAGCCAAAGATCATCGCCGTGGTGCCAAACGAGGCCAGCACATTGGGAAATACCTGTGTGGTGCCCGTCACCGCCGCCTCAAAGGCAGAGCGGCCCTTTTCGCGCATCCGGGCGATGTTTTCGGCAATGACAATCGCGTCGTCCATCAACAGGCCAATGACGATCAGCAGGCCCAGCGTTGTCATCAGGTTCAGCGAATAGCCCATGAACCCCATCAGCGCGACACCGCCCATGAACGATACCGGCAGGCCCATCGCCACCCAGAACGAAAACCGGAACCCAAAGAACAGCCACAAAACCAGAAACACCAGCCCCAGCCCCTGAACCCCGTTCACCACCACCAGCGTCAGCCGGTCGCGCACCACCGATGCGGCATCGGCGGTGATGTCCATCGTCACGCCGGGCGGGGCCTGTTGGCGTTCTGCGGCAAGAAAGGCGCTTAGGGTGTCAACAACCGCCAGCGCATCTTCGGCCCGCGTTTTGCTGATATCCAGAACCGCCGCCGGGCGCCCGTCAAAGGTGATCCGGTCATCGGTTTGCGCAAAGCGTTCGGTGATCGCGGCGATATCGCCCAGCCGGACCTGCCCGCCACTGGCCGAGGAACGCACGATCAGCGTGGCAAGGTCATGCGCATCGCGCCGTTCCTCGGTCACGCGGATCAGCAGGGTCTCGGCCGTGGTTTCGATGCTGCCGGTCGGCAAATCAAGGCTGGCCGCCTGCACCGCACGCGCCACATCCGAAACCGAAACGCCAAATTGCTGCAAGGCCACCGGGTTCAGCCCGATCCTGAGTTCACGGGTTGAGAACCCTTTGATGTCGACCTTGGGAATGCCGCCCCACCGCAGCATCCGGGTGCGCAACTGTTCGGTGTAATCCTTTAGGTCCAGACGTGTTTCAGGGCCGGTGATCGCCACCGAGGCGACGAAATCGGTCTGTCCCAGCACCTTGACCTGCGCCAGTTCGGCGCGGTCCGGGAAATCGGTGATCCCGTCTATCTCTGACTTTATCTCGGCCACAAACCCCTGAAAATCATCGCCTTCGCGCATCTTGACGATTGCCCGGCCCAGCCCTTCGCGGGCTTCGCAGGCGTGGCGATCAATCCCGGTCACCGCGTCCAGCGCATTTTCTATCCGCTCGCAAATTGCGGTTTCCACGTCCTCGGGGCGGGCACCGGGGTAGGGGACGGTTATTTCGACCTCG
The DNA here is from genome assembly GCA_030626365.1 of Paracoccaceae bacterium. GTDB lineage: Bacteria > Pseudomonadota > Alphaproteobacteria > Rhodobacterales > Rhodobacteraceae > NVQY01. The sequence goes on along the minus strand of DAOUPC010000023.1, from coordinate 11,931 downwards.
CTCAGGTCCTTGCGCGGAAATGTTTCGCGCAAAAGGGTCGGTCCGACAAACAGACCCGCCGCCAGAAACAGGATCATGGCCAGATTGGCAATGGTCGGGTGGCCGGTGAAAAACCTGATCATTCTGGCTGTCCTGCCTGCCCTGCGCGGGCAAGGCGGGCCATCAGGTCGCTATCCTGCGTCACCTCAAGCAACATGCCGGCAATGGCGGGGGCCAGGGTGGAAACCACAACGCGGGCCGGTATTTTCAGGCCTGATCCGATGATCGCAATGTCGTTCTGGACCAGCCGGGTTTCGACCGGGGCAATTTTCAGGCGGTTATCCTTGTCGGCCAACAGCACCTGCGCGTCCCGGACCGCATTGCGTGGCACGACGATGCCAGTGATCGGCGGGCCGTTCAGGGTGACCTGCACGAACATGCCCTTGGTCAGTGGCGGGCGGTTGCCGGGGGTGGCGGAACTGTAGGCGCTGGCGATGCTGACAATCACCCCGATTGTGCCGGTCTTTTGGTCGATCGTGTCGCTAATACGATCCACGGTGCCGGGCCAGTCCAGAAAATCATCGCCCAGCCGCAGACGAACCCGCGCCGTAAGCCCAAGATCACGAAGAACCTGCGTCAATGAGGACAAATCCATAAGCGGCGGCGTGGTTTTTGTGTTTTCCATGTTTTGCGCGCGCGCCAGCCGGATCAGTTTACGCAGGTCGGCCACCGACACCTGTGCCGCGACCTCGGCGGCCTTTACCCCGTCCAGCACCGCCGTGGTGGCACCTGCGCGCACGAACTGTCCCACCTCGACCGAAACCGCGGCCACACGGGCGGTGAACGGCAGGGTCAGTTCCGTGCGTTCAAGGTTTAACCGGGCCGTATCAAGCGAGGCCTGATAAACGGCAATCTGTTCTGTCTGCACCGCGTGCTGGGTGGGCAAAAGCGCCAGAGAGCTTTGGACATTCTGCACCTTCTGGCGCTGCGCCAGATGCCCGGATCGCGCGTTATCAAGGGTTGTCTGGGCCACCGAACCAGCCGAAAACAGGGATTGCGCCCGCGTCAGGTCCTTTTCCTTCAGGGCCAGGGCCTCTTGTTCGATCACCAGGGCGGCGGCCAGGTTGGTTTCAGACACGCTTAGTTCAGCCAGGCGGGCCTGGGCGGCGCGGATGTTGGCGTTGGCCTGTGCGATGGCCAGGTTGAAGTCGGTTGGCGACAGACGCAAAAGAACCGTCCCGGCGGGCAGGATCGCCCCCTTTTGCAGGGCCGGGTTGACGTATTCGGCGGTGCCTGCGACCTGGGCGATTGCCTCGTAGGTGTGGGCCGGTTTGACCAGGCCATACCCCTTTATCTGCGGGGTGACATCCTGTGTGCGGGTTACGATGACCCGGACGGGCGTTGCGCGCTCTGACAGGGTGATCCGCTGGGGGGGCGGTTTGTTTGCCACCACGTAGGCAAGAAACCCAGCCCCGGCCAGTGCCAGTGGAACCGTTATGAACAACACTTTCAGGCCAGCGCGCATTATTGTTCTCCCTGTTGGGTAAACCCGGACAACAGCAGGTTAAGCAACCTTTCACCATTTTCCAAAAGAATAGATGGATTGCGTGACAGCAACATGCGCAGGGCAAGGCTTTGGATGATCCCGAAAATCAACGCCGAGGCATCCCCGGCATCCAGATCGGCCCGGTAGGGGCGTTCAGTTGCGGCGGCGCGCACAAGGGCGGTCAGGGTCTGGCGAAACTCTGTCATGCTTTTGCGCATCCTGATCTGCAACATGCTGCGGGCCCCATCGGCGTCCCGCATGACCATGATTTCGGGCAGGGCGGGGGTTTCCTGCATCAGTTTCAGGTGCCCCGTGACCAGCCCGCGCAGGCGTGTTTCGGCGGGATGATCCGATTCTGTCGCCAGGGTGATGTTGTGCGCAATCTGGTTGCAAAGGCTGTCGGCGATGGCCAGCCAGATGTCACTTTTACGGGGAAAGTGTTTGTAGATTGCCGGTTGGGTCAGCCCCAACCGGTCGGCGATCATGCCCGTGGTGACGTGCGCCGGCCCACATTCAAAGGCCAGCGTTAGTGCCGTCTGGCATATCTCGGGCTTGCGGTCTGTTGTGCCCTTGCGCATTTTACCCGGTTTTTCCCGCCCGGAAGAGGGCAAAGGAAATGCCCAGCCAGATCGCGGTTCGCAAAGTCAGTGCACCAACTGTGCGCATCTCGAAATCGCCACCGGAAATGATGTGCCCAACAAAGATCAGCGCAATGAAAACGGTCGCCAGAGTGATCAGCAGGGATGCCTTATAGGCCCAGTCGCGGCCCATCCATATTCCGGCTCCGGCCACGATATAAAGAAAACCAGAGGCGAATATCAGGGTTACAATGATCGGGACATAGTCACCGGCCTGCTCGCGGGCGATTTCGGGGCCGAAAATGACGTTGCCGCCGGAAACCAGCGTCATGATGCCAAAGACCACGGCAAGTATGGCGATGATTCTTAGCATGACTGTGGGTTTGTCGGTTTGCTGTGCCGGGTTTGTCATGGGGGTCCTCCGTGGGGATCGGGGCTATTTCGGTAAGGTTATTGATCTATAACCTATGGATGACCAGATTGGCAATAGGGCATGACACAAGGCGCATGCGAATACCCAAGTCGGGGCTGACAGGGTTGCGCATGAATTAGCGCCAGACGGTGCTTTACACACAATCGATTGCGCACTAACATTTTACGAAAGGCCGCTTGTGTTTTTTCGGGTCTGTTCAGAATTGTGGGAATCTGATCTTGCGCAATGATCCAATAAAATACTTCTTTATATGGCCGGCGTTCATGATCGTGCTGGCGATGGCGATCTTTCCGCTGATCTATTCGCTTTCGATCAGTTTCATGCACTATCGCCTGATTCCCCCAATGCCACCCAGATTCAACGGGCTGGACAATTACGCAAAGATTCTGGGGCAGGCGCGGTTCTGGTCGGTGATCTATACGACATCGGTGATCGTGATATTTTCCGTCTTTTTGCAATATGTTATCGGGTTTGCGGTGGCCACGGCGCTGAACGCCAAAATCCGTGGGTCCAGCGTGTTTCGGGTGCTGTTGCTGATGCCGATGCTGATTGCGCCGGTCGCCGTGGCGCTGATTGCCCGGATGATCCTGAATCCGGTGATTGGCCCGCTTGATCAGTTCCTGACCATGTTCGGCTTTCCCGACCTGCCGTTTTTGTCCAACAAGAACTGGGCGATGGGGTCACTGATCGCGGTCGAGGTGTGGCAATGGACGCCATTCGTGATCTTGCTGATGCTGGCCGGGTTGCAAACCCTGCCGCGTGACGTTTACGAGGCCGCGACCCTGGAAAACGCCAGTAAATGGCGACAGTTCTGGGACATCACGTTTCCCATGCTGCTGCCGATATCCGTGGCGATCATATTCATCCGCATCATCGAGAGTTTCAAGATCATGGACACGGTGTTCGTGATGACCGGGGGCGGTCCCGGTATTGCCACCGAAACCCTGACCCTGTTCGCCTATCAGGAAGGGTTCAAAAAATTCAACCTTGGCTATACCTCGGCGCTTAGTTTTCTGTTCCTGATCTTCATCATTGTGATCGGGGTGATCTTTCTGGCGATCGTGAAGCCATATGTGGAGAAGCGGTCATGAAAATCGGGCGCTCATTCGCCACGCTGGGGCTGTTTTTCTGGGCCTTCATCACGCTGTTCCCGCTGTACTGGGTCGTGGTCACCGCGTTCAAGGCCCCCCCGGCGGTGAACGGCGGACCAACCTATCTGCCGTGGATCGATTTTGATCCGACCTTGCAGGCGTGGCGCGACATTGCCTCGGGGTTGCGGGGCAATTTTGTTGGGACGGTGACCCATTCAACCCTGATCGGCGTGACGGCCAGTGTGCTGGCCACCGCGTTTGGATCGATGGCGGCCTATGCGCTGGTGCGGTTTCCGTTTCGGGTGAAACTGGGGTCCGGGCTGATCTTTTTTGCCATCGCCATGGGCGGCTATCTGGTGTTGCTGAACTATGGCGGGCTGTCGCGCAGTAATTCGATGCTGATCGCCTTTTCCGCCGCATTGGTGGTCGCGGTTCTGGTCAACCGGATGCACCTGCCGGGGCCGATCATGGGCAACGAGGACATTGTTTTCTGGTTCGTCTCGCAACGTATGTTCCCGCCCGTGGTGGTCGCATTCGCGCTGTTCCTGATGTATTCGGAACTGGGCAAGTCGGGCCTGACCATGATCGATACCTTCTGGGGCATGACCCTGGTTTATGTGGCGTTTTCCCTGCCCATCGTGGTCTGGCTGATGCGGGATTTCTTTGCCGCCCTGCCGATCGAGGTGGAAGAGGCGGCATTGGTGGAAAACGTGCCGTCCTGGCGCATTTTCGTTGATATCGTGCTGCCGATGTCCACACCGGGGCTGGCGGCGACATTCATGATAACACTGGCGTTTGTGTGGAATGAATTCCTGTTCGCGCTGTTTTTGACCAATTCAAAATGGCAGACCCTGCCCATTCTTGTCGCGGGGCAGAACAGCCAGCGCGGCGATGAATGGTGGGCCGTGTCCGCCGCCGTGATGTTTGCCATCGTACCAATGATCGTGATGGCTGCAATTCTGGGGAGGCTGATGCGATCTGGCCTCATGCTCGGAGCAATAAAATGATCGCATCTCAAGGAGGAAAGAAATGAGAAGTTTACTTCAGAAACTCGCACTTGGCACTGCTTCGGTGGCGCTGTCGGCGGGCATGGCATCTGCCGCATGCGAGCCGAACTACGAAGGCGTCAAGCTGACCTATATCACCCAGACCGGCCCTTATATCGCATCCGCGATTGTCACCGCCGCCGAAAGCTGGTCGGCCCAGACCTGTGGCACGGTCGAGGTGGTTGAATACCCCTGGTCCGAACTGTACCCAAAGTTTGTCACATCGCTGACCACCAGTGCTGCAAACTTTGACGGCATGGCATTCCCGCCCGCATGGGCACCGGATTTCACCAGTTTCCTTAGCGAAATGCCGGCCGCGATGCGTCAGGGTCCCGACTGGGAAGACATCCACCCGACATACCGCGACCGTCTGATGGTGTGGAACGGCAAGGTTCTGTCGCAGACAATGGACGGTGATCTGCACGCGCTGACATACCGGATCGACCTGTTCGAAGACCCCAAGGAAATGGCCGACTTCAAAGCCAAATACGGCTATGATCTGGCCCCGCCCAAGGACTGGAAAGAGTATCTGGAAATCGCAGAATTCTTTACCCGTCCCGACGATAACCTGTGGGGCACAGCCGAGGCATACCGCCGTGGTGGCCAGCAGTTCTGGTTCTTCTTCAGCCACGCGGCCAGCTATACCAACCACCCCGATCATCCGGGTGCAATGTTCTTTGATCCCGACACGATGGATGCACAGATCAACAACCCCGGTTGGGTTCGCGCGCTGGAAGAATACGTAGAGTCGTCGAAATTCGCGCCTCCTGGGTCGCTCAACTTTTCGTTCGGCGAAGTGAACGCGGCAGTTTCGGGCGGTCAGGTTGCCATGTCGATTGGCTGGGGTGACACGGGTGTCATTTCCGCCGATCCCAAGCAGTCCAAGATCGCGGGCAATGTGGGTTCTGACGTGTTGCCGGGTTCAACCGACATCTGGAACGCGACCACGAATGAATGGAGCAACTATGACGAAATCGTCCGCTCTCCGTTCATGGCATTTGGTGGCTGGCAGGCGGCTGTACCTGAATTCTCGTCCAACAAGGAAGCGTCCTGGCACTTTATCCAGCACCTGACCTCGCCGGCGATTTCGGGCAAGGCTGCGGTGACTGGTGGTACGGGTGTGAACCCTTACCGCTTTAGTCACGCCAACAACAAAGAGCTGTGGGCAGACCTGTTTACCCCACGCGAGGCAGAGGAATACCTGGCCGCACAGGTAAACAGCCTGGACGCCAAGAACGTCGCCCTTGATATGCGCCTTCCTGCGTATTTCTCGTACACCGAGATTTTGGAAATCGAACTTTCCAAGGCCTTGGCGGGGGATGTTTCGGCAAAAGAGGCGCTGGATACGGTTGCCGCCGAATGGAACAGCCTGACGGACGAATTGGGCCGTGACAGCCAGCTGGCAGCGTACCGTTCGGCCATGGGTCTGTAAGCCTGACATCAAGAACCGCGTGCCCGGCTTTGTCGGGCACGCATATCAAATTTTAACCTGAAGGCCCGCGCGAATGACCAATATCAGCATCAGAAACCTGTCGAAATCCTATGGCGACGTGGTGGTCATTCCGGGGATCAACCTTGAGATCAGGGACAAGGAATTTGTCGTGCTGGTCGGCCCGTCGGGCTGTGGCAAGACCACCACCCTGCGGATGATTGCCGGTCTGGAAGAGGTATCAGGCGGCGAAATCTGGTTTGGCGAACGCGATGTGACCAACCTGCGCGCCGGGTTGCGCAACACGTCGATGGTGTTTCAGAACTATGCGCTTTACCCACATATGACGGTCGCGCAAAATATCGGCTATGGCATGAAGGTGCGCAAGGTTCCCAAACCCGAGATCGACAAGGCGGTGCGCAAGGCGGCGCAGATCCTTGACCTTGAGGCCTATCTGGAACGGCGCCCAAAGAACCTGTCGGGCGGTCAGCGCCAGCGCGTGGCCATTGGCCGGGCCATCGTGCGCGACCCCGATATATTCCTGTTTGATGAACCTTTGTCGAACCTTGACGCCAAGCTGCGCATCGAAATGCGCTCTGAAATCAAGGCCCTGCATCGCCGGCTGCAAACAACCATTGTCTATGTCACCCACGATCAGGTCGAGGCGATGACAATGGCCGACCGCGTGGTGGTGATGCGGGACGGCAATATCGAACAGTCGGACGACCCGATCACCCTTTATGAAAAACCGGCGAATATATTTGTGGCCTCGTTCATCGGGGCCCCCAGCATGAATTTCCTTGAGGGAACGATCACCAGCGGCGAGGGGGGCGCGCAATTTCAGACCACGGATGGCGTGACCATCGCCTTGCCCGCCAACAAATGGGCCGATGCCGCCGGCCGGCCTGTGGTGCTGGGAATTCGCCCTGAACACGCGACCGAATCCTCGCCAACCAAAACTGTCGTTACGATGCTGGTGAAATCGGTTGAACCGCTGGGCCCGCACACATTGATCAACGGCACGGTCGCGGGGGCCAAGTTTACCGCACAAATGCCCGCCGGGACGTCATTTGAACCCGGTGAAAGCGCCGAAATTCACATAAATCTGGACAAGGCGCATTTGTTTGACGGGGCAAGTGAGTTGGCCATCAGGTAGCCGGGCCAACGGCAGGCACGGGCAGGGGGGGGCAAACCCGCCCCTTTGGAAACAGACCGCGCCAGCGCATCATAAAACCCTTCGACCAGCCGGTTTCCCGACACCCGCGAAGAACTGAGCGTGCGAAACGAAAACGTGGCCGCCGGGCGAAAGGGGCGCGATACCAGCCCCTGACGCGCAAATATGGCGGCGGTCATCGGATCGACAATTGAAACACCGCACCCTTCCAGAACCAGCGCACAGGCCATGTTTGTCATTGGCGTTTCCACCTGCATCATGCGTTTCACCCCGGCGGTATCAAAGGCCAGATCGATATGAAACCTGGTCCTTGAATCCGGGTCAAGTGAGATGAACACCTCGTTTTCAAGGTCTTTTGGTTCAATCACGGCCTTGTGGGCCAACCGGTGATCCGGTGGCAGGACGCACACACTGTCAAAGCGATAGATCGGGCCTTCTTCGGCCGAAAGTGCGGAAAAAGACGCCTCGACAATGCCCACATCACAGTCCAGCGAACTGACCAGCTGAACGGCGGTTTCCGATCTGACCACCTTGAACGATATTGTGACGTCCGGGTAAAGATTTCGGAAATCGGCAATGATCCGGGGCATGATGCTAAGGCCGATGGCGGGCATACAGGCGATCCGCAGCGACCCGGTTTCATGTTTTCTGATCTTCTCGGCGGCCTGTGAAATCCGGTTCAGGCCGATATAGGAACGGTGTACCTCTTCGTAAAAGGTCAGCGCGTCGTCGTTGGGATAGATCCTGCCATGCCGGCGGTCAAACAGGCGAAACCCGATCCCGGTTTCCAGATCACGGATCAGACGACTGACCGCCGGTTGCGAGATGTGCAGGAATGTGGCGGCCTCGCTCATGCTGCCATTCAGGATCACGGCGCGAAAGGCCTCGATCATGCGAGAGGTTAACATGGGCGGTCTCCGTGTTTGGTATTATGTGTGGTCACCATATAAGATTTACACATAGATCGAGAAATAAACAGTATTGGTATTATGATTTGAAAAATGTTCAATTCGCGCCGAGATGATCAAAAAACTGATTTTCACCAGGGAGAAAACCATGAAAATTCGCAATATTATTGGGGCCACAGTTTCGGCTGCATTGTTGTCAACGACCGCCTATGCAGAAGAGCGCACGCTTTATATGGGGGCCTATGGCGGGTCCACCGAAAAGCTGATGATGGAAAGTATCCTGCCCGCGTGGGAAAAGGCCAACAACGCCAAGGTTGTTTATGTGCCGGGCAATTCGACCAAGACACTGGCCAAGTTGCAGGCCCAAAAGGGGTCGCAGGAACTGGATGTTGTGTTCCTGGATGACGGACCGATGTTCCGCGCGGTTTCCTTGGGTTTTTGTGCCCCGATCGAGGACGCCGAAATCTTTAGCGACGTTTATGAGATCGCCAAGATGGGCACCGAAAAGGCGGTTGGCGTCGGTTTTGTTGCCACGGGTCTGGCGTATGACACCGAAACATTCGAGAAAAACGGCTGGGATGCGCCCACGTCATGGGCCGATCTGGCCGACCCGAAATATGCCGGCAAGCTGGTTGTGCAGCCGATCACCAACACATACGGGCTGCATGCGCTGGTCATGACCGCGCGTCTGCATGGCGGTGGCGAAGATAACATCGATCCCGGTTTCACCGAGTTCGTCGACAACATCGCCGCAAATGTCGTGACCTTCGAGAAGTCGTCCGGCAAACTGTCCGAGCTGTTTCAGAACCGCGAAGCCGCCATTTCGCCCTGGGGCAGTGGCCGCGTGAAATCGCTGGCCGACACGGGTTTCCCGGCTGAATTCGTTTACCCGAAAGAGGGTGCCGTGGCGCTGATGATCGCCATGTGCCCGGTGGTTGATTCCGATGTGCCGGACCTGGCCCAAAGCCTGATCCAGTATCTGCTGACCCCAGAGGTCCAGACACTGATCGCCGAAACCAAGGCATGGGGCCCGACCAACATGAAGGCCGAACTGTCGGCGGAAATGGCCGCGGCCCTGCCGTATGGTACTGAAAAGATTGGTAACCTGGTTGCTGTCGACTGGAATACGATCAACCCGGCCCGCCAAGGCTGGACCAAGCGCTGGACCCGTGAAGTCGAACAGTAAGACCAATACCTGACTTAAAACGGTCGACGGCGGATGCGCCGTCGACCACTATATCCTAAATCTTTATAATTCATGGATGGTGCTGAACATGTCGTTTCTGCGTCTTGATGGGCTTGTCAAAAAGTTCGGTGATTTTACTGCGGTTGAACGCATTGATCTGGATGTCGAAAAGGGGGAATTCATTTCCCTTCTGGGGCCATCGGGCTGTGGCAAGACAACCACATTGCAGATGATTGCCGGGTTTGTTGACCCGACCGAGGGCAGGATTTTCATCAACGATGTGGACGTGACCCGCGTCAAACCCAGCAAGCGAAATCTGGGCATCGTGTTTCAAAGCTATGCGCTTTTTCACCATATGACCGTGGCCGACAACGTCGCCTTTGGTCTTGAGATGCGCAATATCCCCAAACAGGAACGCGACGAACGGGTGCGCGAAACGCTGGAACTGGTGCATCTTGACCAGTTTTCCCACCGTTACCCCCGTGAACTGTCCGGTGGTCAGCAACAGCGCGTGGCCCTGGCCCGCGCATTGGTGATCCGCCCCGAGGTTCTGTTGCTGGATGAACCGCTTTCGGCGCTGGATGCCAAAATCCGCGAAGACATGCAGATCGAGTTGCGCGCCATTCAGCGCAAGCTGGGCACCACGACCATTCTTGTCACGCACGACCAATCCGAAGCCATGGCAATGAGTGACCGCATCGCCGTGATGCACGAAGGGCGTCTGGCCCAGGTTGACCGCCCCTACGAGGCATATGAACGCCCCAGCGACAGTTTCGTGACCAAGTTCCTGGGCAAATCGAACATGTTTGACGGCACCGGCAAAGGCAGCTCGGACGGGCTTGGGGCGATTGACGTTGCCGGGGTCGAATTTCTGGTGCGCGATGTGGACATTGAAAATGGTGCGCTTGTGCATGTGTCGGTTCGCCCGGAAAAGATCAGGCTGATCGAGGCCGGGAAAGGCCGGATAGATGGCACCGTGACGGCACAGATTTTCCTTGGGGATCAATGGGTTTTCCAGATTGAAACGTCGTTGGGCGCGTTTGATGTGGTGACCCAGAACACCGGCGGGCATCAGGTGGGCGAAGGCACCACCGTTGGCCTTGACTGGTCCCCCGAAGAGGTGCGCGTGCTGGCGCGCGCGGTCGCCAAATGAGCGCGCAAACCAATATGCGCCCCTATTGGCTCAGCGCGCCCGCGCTGCTTTTGTATGTCGGCATGTTCCTGATCCCGATGGTCATGACCCTGCTGCTCAGCTTTTATTCCTACGACATGACCGCTGGTGTCGTGCCGGGGTTTTCGCTGGCCAATTACGCCGAGGTGCTGGGCGATTCATACTTTCACAAGATATTTCTGCGCACCCTGTGGATGTCTGTTCTTGTGACATTCTTTTGCGTCCTGCTGGGCGCGCCCGAGGCCTATATCCTGCACCGGATGAGCAGCCCGTGGAAATCGATCTGTATGCTGGCAATCCTTGGTCCGTTGCTGGTGTCGGTGGTCGTGCGCACGCTGGGCTGGGCCATTCTGATTGGCTCCAAGGGTATCATCAACGAAACACTGATGGCGATTGGCATCATCGATACGCCGATCAAGCTGATGTTCACCACCACTGGCGTGGTTATCGCGCTGATCCATGTTCTGATCCCGTTCATGGTGCTGTCGGTCTGGGCCTCGTTGCAAAAGCTGGACCCAAAGGTCGAAAGTGCCGGCGAATCCCTTGGGGCATCGCCATTCACCGTCATGCGCCGAATTGTTATCCCGCAGATCATGCCAGGTATCCTGTCGGGAAGCATGATCGTGTTCGCCCTGACTGCCAGCGCCTTTGCCACGCCTTCGATCCTTGGCGGGCGGCGTCTTAAGGTGGTGGCGACCACGGTTTATGACGAATTCCTTGGCACGCTGAACTGGCCATTGGGCGCGGCGATTGCGGTGCTGTTGCTGGTCGCCAACATCCTGATCATCACCAGCTATAACAAATTCATCGAACGCAAATATGCACAGGCCTTTAAATGAGCAAGAATTCCCCCTTTGCCCTGTTGTTCAACATTTTGTTCATCACCTTCATGCTGGCCCCGCTGGTGGTTGTCTGTTTGGTGGCGTTCACCTCAAAGGGCTATATTTCCCTGCCGTGGGACGGGTTTTCGTTGCGCTGGTTCTGGGCCATTCTGGACAATCCACACTTTATCGACGCGTTTTACCTTAGCGTTCTGCTGGGGGTGGCATCGGCATCCATTGCGGTGGCCATTGCGGTCCCCGCCTCGCTTGCCTTTGCGCGTAACGAGTTCAGGGGCCGGGGGGCATTCATGGCGTTTTTCCTCTCGCCCCTGATGGTGCCTCATATCGTTCTGGGGGTCGCATTCCTTAGTTTTCTGACAAAGGTTGGCATTTACGGCACGTTTGCCGGGCTGGTGTTTACCCATGTGATCATCATCATGCCCTATGCGCTGCGGTTGGTTCTGTCGGCGGTCACGGGCATGGACCGCTCGGCCGAAAGTGCCGCCGTGTCGCTGGGTGCCTCGAACTGGACGGTCTTTCGCCGGGTCACCATTCCGATGATCATTCCG
>DAOUPC010000097.1 GCA_030626365.1 Paracoccaceae bacterium | reverse complement strand
TCTGCGGCGAAAACGCAGCGTTTGGTGTGGTATACCCAGGCCAGATCATGTTGCGCGACCGGGTGGTCATCCTTGATTGCGGCCACCATAAGTTTACGCAGGGCCGCGCCGTCCCCATCACAGGCCTCATCAGAAAGCTGGTTGTAATAGTCACGCGGTTCCTGCCAGAAACCGGACAGTTTTTCGGCGTATCCGGTTGATGCAGATGCGACAAAAAACAGGGCAGATGTAAGCGCGGCACAGGGTTTGTGCATTTTAGTCATTATATAATCCATATCAGTTTCAATGTTTTAGGCCTGTGTTCCCCGGCCAGACCTGGTCTGGAACAAACCTAGCGACCCCAACAAGGCATCTGCAAGCATTTTGAAAAAAATCGCCGCCACCCGCCCCACGATGGGCAGGGGAGGCCACGATGTATCTAATTGATATGTAATATATTTTTGCGCACCACGGCGAACATGGGCATCAAATCGCAAGGCATATGGCGCGCGCCAGATAGGGCCGCCCTTGCAAAGTCAGTCGTTCACGGGTCCGGTTTCAGGTCATACCGCTTTGATACACGATCAACCGGGGTGGCGTCCTGCAAGGGCACAGCGCGCGCTATCGCGTGATCAAGAAACCCCATCTTGGTGTAATATCCCAGCCCCGGCACGTTGTCGGCGCGGATGGTCGCGTTGATCTGCCCGAACCCGGCATCCCTTGCGAACACGCAAGTCACCCCAAACAATGCCGTTCCGGTCCCGCGCAAGGGCGGGTCACGGCGGGTGAATGTGGCAATATCTGCGCACCCTGCTGGCAGCTTGTCATTGCGCCCGATCCACTGGAACCCGGCCACCTGCCCGTCCGGGTCAAGGGCGGCATGACAGGCGATAAGATCCTCGCCATACAGATAAAGCTGTGCAAAGCGGGCCTCGGTGAATTCCGCCTCAAAGGCGGTCGTGCCGCCAGTGCGGATAATCCCGTTCAGTATCCGGCAGGCCCCCGGCACATCCGCGTCGCTTATCGGGCGGACCCTGATATCCGGTTTCAAAGCCCCAGCTTGTCCCGCATGAATGCCAGTGCCACGCTTAGGCCATCTGGCGCGATACCATGGCCCGTGCCCTTCATTATATGGGCAAATACGTCCTCGAACCCGGCTGCGGCCAGCGCCTCGGCGGCCTCGGGCAGGGATTGGGGCGGAACGACATCATCAGCGTCCCCATGCACCAACAGGACCGGCGGACGCACCACCACCTCGTCGACCAGCAATTCGGGCGACAACAGCCGCCCCGAAAACGCAACGATCCCCGCCACCGGGTCTTCGCGGCGCGGGGCCACATGCAGGGCCATCATTGATCCTTGCGAAAAACCGAACAGAACCACCTGTTCGGGCAAAACATCCTCGTCCACCATCAGCGCATCCAGAAAGGCATTCAGGTCGTCAACTGCCGCCTGCATTCCTCGCTCGGCCTCTTCCTCGGACGAATTGTCGATCCAGGGGATTGGAAACCACTGAAACCCGAACGGCGCACCAGCGCAGGCCTCGGGGGCATCGGGGGCCACAAACAATGTATCCGGCAGATGTTCGCCCAGCGGATCAGCCAGCCCCAACAGGTCGGCCCCGTTGGCCCCATAGCCGTGCAGGAACACCACAATCGACCGGGTCTGCCCCGATTGTGACGGCTTGCGCTCTGCATTCAACACTCGAGTCATGGGTCTGGCCTTTCGTTTGGTCCGTTTGCGGGCACATAGCACATCCATATCCGGATGCCGCCCCTCGTTCACACGGTACTGACACGTCCCCCACAGGCTGACAAGGCAGGCAAAGACGCGCAAAGGTGCACGCAGCGGTTGGTTCTTGCCTACGGGGTTATTGGTTTATTGATAATGTGCATAATTCCGTTATCTTGAAAAATCACACCCAACAAAGGAGAGGCCGATGAGGCAAGTCATCAAAAGCCTGGCAATCGGGCTGATGTTCTGTAGTGCGCCCATGGCGTGGGCGCAGACCGACACCACCGACACCGCGGCCCAATCCAGCACCAGTGAGGCAGATACAGCCGCATTGCTGACCCAGGCCGAACTGGAAAACCTGGTGGCCCCGATCGCGCTTTATCCCGATACGCTGCTGATACAGGTGCTGGTGGCGGCCACCTATCCGCTGGAAATCGTCATGGCCGACAGGTTTGCCACTGATAATGCCGAAATGGACCCCGACGCCCTGAGCGCCGCCATCGAAGCCCAAGAATATGACGAAAGCGTCGCCGTCCTGGCAACCGCCTTTCCCGATGTCCTTTCGGACATGGCCGCGCATGTTGAGTGGACCGATTCCATCGGCACAGCCATGCTCGCCCAGAGCGACGACGTGCTGAACGCCGTTCAGACCATGCGCACCCAGGCCATCAACGCCGGGGCGCTGATCAGCGGCGCGGCGCAGACCGTCTCGGTCGAGGATGACGAGGTAATCATCCAACCCGCCGACCCCGCAGTGGTCTATGTACCCCAATACAACCCCCAGACGGTCTATGTCGAAAAAGACAACAACGTGCTGGGCAACGCGCTGATTACCTTTACCGTCTTCGCCCTGATAAATGAGATTTTTAGCAATGATAACCACTGGCACAACTACTGGGGTTGTCGCAACTGCGCGGGCTGGGGCGGGAAACCGATCTATCGTAACCCGCGGGTGAACATCGGCATAGGCGGCAATGTCAATATCGCCAACAGCGTGACAATCGGTGGCGGACGCGACCATGACCGGAATGGTGCCTGGAAACCCGAACCAAAGCGCCAGAAAGATGCCCGCGCCAAGATCAGCAATAAACGCGGTCCCGGCGGCCAAACCAAAATGCAGATCGACAGGCCCAACAGCCGTGGGGACGCCATGCGCACGCAATTGTCCTCTAAGACCGGCGTTGCCGACATTTCAGGATCAAGGGGCAATCGCCCTTCAACCCGGCCAAACGTCAACCGGCCCGGCACCTCCCAAAGGGATGCAATCGCGCGGACCGGGCAAAAACCATCGCGGGCCAGTGCCCCGGTCAATAGGCCCGCCGCCAAACCGGCAACCCGCAAACCCGTCGCCCGTGCGCCAGCCGCGCGCAAACCTTCGGCAATGGCAAAACGCGCCCCGTCGCATAAATCAAGGGCCGCATCCAGCCGTGGCAAAACCAGCGGCAGCAGACACAGAGGTCGGAGATAACACCATGACCAGATCATTCCTGACAGGGGTTGCCCTGACGTGCCTTGCGGGTGGGCCTCTTTTGGCTGACCCGGCCAGCTATGGCACACCGTTCGACGCGCTTGACGCAATGGTATCCGCCCTGAAAACCGGCGACGGGACGGGCGCGCTGACCGTATTCGGGCCAGAGAACAAAGGCCTGATATCCACCGGCAAGGCGACCGAGGACGCCCGCAACCGGGCCGCCCTTCTGGCGCTCTACAGTGAAGGCTACCGCATGGAGCCACAAGAGGACGGCAGCGTTGTCATTGCCTTTGGCCGCGACGGCTGGCCGTTCCCCGTGCCATTGGTGCGCGGCGACGCAGGCTGGTCCTTTGACGCCAAAGCCGGATACCAGGAGGTGGCCAATCGCACACTGGGCCTGAACGAAATCGAAGTCATCGCCCTGCTGAACGCCTATGTGGACGTGCAGGCCACCTTTCGGCTGACAGATCACGATGGTGATGGCGTGATGGAATTTGCCAGCCAGATCATATCGTCCGCAGATACGCGCGACGGGCTGTTCTGGCCGGGGCAGGACAGCCCCTTGGGGGAACGACTGGCGCGGGCGTCTGATGCCGGGTTCAATGATGGCAGCCAGGATCGCCCACCAGAGCCTTACATGGGCTATTATTTCCGCATCCTGACCAGTCAGGGGGCCAATGCACCGGGCGGGGCGATGGCCTATGTGGTGAATGGCAACATGGTGGCGGGTCACGCCCTTTTGGCGGTGCCTGCCGATGTCGGCGTATCCGGGGTACACAGCTTTCTGGTGTCAGAAAACGGGGTGATCCTTGAGGCGGCCCTGGGTGACAAAACGCCAGAGATCGCAGCCGGGATCGATGCCTATGATCCGGGGGCCGACTGGAGCCCTGTGCAATAGATAGGGGCAACAGACCTGTGCAATGACCGGGGCACCGCCCTGCCCCCGCTATGATATGCCTTCGCGGTCCTTTGCCACCCGGTAATAGGCCCACAACAGACGTGCGGCCACCGATTGCCAGGGCGACCAGTCCGCCGCCATCTGGCGCAAGGCCCGTTCCTTTGGCCGCGCGGGCAGGTCAAACAAAATCCGCGCGCTCTCTTGCAGGGCCAGATCGCCCGGCGCGAACACATCGGCGCGTCCAAGGCTGAACATGGCATAGATTTCGGCCGTCCACGCCCCGATGCCCGACACCTGCGTCAGCGTCGCCAGAACTTCGGCGTTGGTGGCATCGCGCAGCGCAGGGTAATCGATCCGCGCATCGGCCAGCGCGCGGGCATAGCGTATCTTTTGGCGGCTCAGGCCAACGGCGCGCAAATCATCGTCGCTGGCCCGGACAACCACACGCGGATCATCCAGCCCGGCCCCCTGCATCCGCCCCCATATCGCATTGGCCGAGGCCACGCTGACCTGCTGGCTGACAATCGCCGACAGCAACTGGGCAAACCCGTCCGGCCTGCGCCGCAAAGGCAGTGGCCCGGTCAGTTCCAGCGCCCGCGCCATCCGTGCATCCCGCGCCGCCAGCCACGCCGCCCCTTCGACCACACAAGCCGGGGTTTCAATGATCCGTCCGATTGACATATCCGGGCTAAATTACCGCATGGGGCCCCCGGCGCAATCTTCTTGTGTCCTGTTTTTTTCGCAGATAAGCAGCGATCATGAACACCTCTTCCTCTCCTTCCGGTAGCCCGCCCATGCCAAGTGATAATTCACAGGCCAAACGCAACGTGATCGTTCTGGTGCTGGCGCAGGCGTTGCTTGGTTCGCAGATGCCGATGATCTTCATCGCGGGCGGTCTGGCCGGGCAATCCCTGGCCAGTAATGCGTGCCTGGCCACCTTGCCCATCTCGCTGATCGTGCTGGGTTCCATGCTGGCCGCGACGCCCATGTCGTCGATCATGCAAAAATGGGGCCGGCGCGCCGGGTTCTTTGTCGGGGCTGGTGCAGGGGCGCTTGGCGGGCTTGTCGGGGCCTATGGCCTGTACCTTGGGTCGTTCCCGATATTTCTGGCCGGCAGCCTTCTGACCGGCATATACATGAGCGCGCATGGTTTTTACCGCTTTGCCGCGGCTGACACCGCATCAGATACCTTCCGCCCCAAGGCGATTTCCTATGTGATGGCCGGTGGTCTGGCCGCCGCCATAATCGGCCCACAACTGGTCAAGGCCACCAGTTCGGTCTTTGTTATCCCGTTTTTGGGCACCTATCTGACAGTAATTCTGGTCAATATCGCCGGTTCGTTCCTGTTTTTGATGCTGGATATCCCCAAACCTGCCACGCCCAGTCAGGATGCCCCGCGCGGGCGGACCCGCTGGGAACTTATCACCACGCCACGCATTGCCGTCGCGGTGATTTGCGCGATGGTATCCTATGCGCTGATGAACCTGGTGATGACCTCGACCCCGCTGGCGGTGGTTGGCTGTGGCTATACCCGGAACAATGCGGCAGACGTGGTGTCGCTGCATGTGCTGGCCATGTATATTCCGTCGTTTTTTACCGGCCACCTGATCACCCGTTTTGGGGTGGAACGGATCATGGCCGCCGGCCTGTTCATCCTTGCCGCAGCGGGCGTCGTCGCCCTTAGCGGTGTTGAGCTAAGCAATTTCTTTGTCGCGCTGGCGCTGTTGGGCTTTGGCTGGAACTTTGGCTTTATCGGGGCCACCACCATGCTGGCGGGGGCGCATGAACCACACGAACGGGGCCGGATGCAGGGGCTGAACGACCTGCTGGTGTTTGGCGGCGTGACGTTTGCCTCGCTGGCCTCGGGGGGGTTGATGAACTGTTCGGGCGGATCGGCCGCCGAGGGCTGGACAGCGGTGAACATGGCAATGGTGCCGCTGTTGTTCCTGGCGGGTGGTGCATTGTTGTGGCTGATGCTGCGCCCGGATTCAGAACGCACCTGAAGGCCGGGCCGTTACCTGCGCCACCTACCAGCGGCCCGTTACCACCCGAACCATCAGTGACATCCGGCGCGCCACCTCGCCCTGCCCCAGCGTGCCGGCATCCACCCGACCCGGATCGCGCCGCGCCTGTCTTAGCACCGTGCCCGCCTGCCAACCCACCAGCAACGCCGGTGCCGCCGCGCGCGATACCTGCGCGCGCGCCGCACGGGCACGCGTCAGCCGCAACAACCCGTCATCGGCCAGTGCCCTGATCCCTTTGCCAGTGCCATCCAGCAACGGTGCCCGCCCGCGCGCGCGCAGTTGCGCCACCGCACGCAGCCAGTTGGCAAGACCCGCCGCATAGGCGTAATCGCGCACGACCCCTTCGCTCGCTTGCCCAAGGCATTGCGCGGCCTGCCACATCAAAGACCCGGACGTCTGATCAATGTAGCGTTCAAAATGCGCCGGGTCATCAAACGGGTCTTTGTATATATCCCAGTGTCTTACCGCGATCATCTCATCCAGATCACCGGCCTGTTTCGGGCTTAGGATACGGGCCAGCGGTGTGATCACCTCGTGTTTGCGCACCGGCCCACCTGCGGCGATTTCGGCCAGCGCATCGCGCCACCATTGCAGGCGTATCTGGGCGATCATTCCCTCGGACGTGGCCCAGGGCACGCGGGCCACCTCGACGTTCAGCGCATAAAGCGCGAACAACACCGGGCGCGCAGGTACAGGCGCGGCCATGGCGGCCATGAACCGGTCAGGGTCGGCGCGGCGCACCAGATCGGCGCATGCCGTCAGATCAGCGTCAAAGCGCATCAGGCATCAACATCAGCACCGCAATCGCGGATCAGTTTCCAGCGGATCGCATCCAAAAGCGCCTCGAACGAGGCATCGATGATGTTGGCACTGACCCCCACGGTCGACCACCGCCGCCCCTGCCCGTCCTCACTGTCGATGATAACGCGGGTCACGGCCTCGGTGCCGCCCTGGGTGATGCGAACCTTGAAATCAACCAGCCGCAGGTCCGCCAGAATGGCCGAATAGGGGCCAAGATCCTTGGACAGCGCCTTGGCCAATGCGTTGACCGGGCCCCGGTCACAGCCGGTTTCATCCATCGATTCACTGACCGACAGCTTCTTTTCGCCATCGACCTTTACCACCACGACCGCCTCGGACAGGCTGACCATGCGGTTGTATTTGTTCTTGCGCCGCTCGACCGTCACCTTATAGCGCTTTACCTCGAAGAATGCGGGCATCTGGCCCAGTTCCTCGCGCGCCAGCAATTCAAAACTGGCCTGTGCGGTGTCGTATGAATACCCTTCATCCTCGCGGTCCTTGATCCGCTCAAGTATCCGGCCCAGAACGCTTGCCTGTGCCGGATCGCCCTTTTCAACCACCAACCCTGCCTCGGCCAGACGTTGGCGCAGGTTTGACTGGCCCGCCTGATTTGACATCGGGATGATGCGCGCATTGCCCACCGTGCCCGGTTCGATATGTTCATAAGTGGACGGGTCTTTCAGGATCGCGCTGGCGTGCAACCCGGCCTTGTGGGCAAAGGCGCTGGTCCCCACGAACGGGGCCTGTTTTACCGGCACCCGGTTCAGGATATCGTCCAGCATCCGGGCAATCCGGGTCAGCCCCTTTAGCGCCTCAAGGGTGACGCCGGTGTCATAACGGCGGGCATAGGGTTCCTTTAGCAACAGCGTCGGGATCAGCGATATCAGGTTGGCATTGCCGCACCGCTCGCCCAGACCATTCAGCGTGCCCTGCACCTGGCGCGCGCCCGCATCGATCGCCGCAAGGGTGCCCGCAACCGCGTTTTCGGTGTCGTTATGGGTGTGAATACCAAGGTTTTCACCGGGGATGCCGGCGCTAATTACCTGCGCCACGATGCGCCCGATATCACCGGGCAGCGTGCCGCCATTGGTGTCACACAGCACCACCCAGCGCGCCCCGGCATCCAGCGCCGCACGGCACGATTCAAGCGCATATTCAGGGTTGGCCTTATAGCCGTCAAAGAAGTGTTCCGCATCAAACAGCGCCTCGCGGCCCTGCCCCACGATATGCGCCATCGAGGCGCGGATATTTTCGGTGTTTTCGGCCAGCGTAATACCAAGCGCCGTTTTGACGTGGTATTCATGCGCCTTGCCCACCAGACAAACCGTGCCCGTCCCGGCATTCATCACCGCCGCCAGCACATCATCGTTTTGCGCCGATCGCCCGGCCCGTTTGGTCATGCCAAACGCGGTCAGGCGCGCCCGTGTCTGCGGTGCATTTTCAAAGAACCCCGAATCCGTTGGATTGGCGCCGGGCCAGCCCCCTTCGATGTAATCAATGCCCAGTTCGTCCAGCGCCTGCGCGATCTGGATCTTTTCGGCGGTGGAAAACTGAACCCCTTGGGTCTGCTGCCCGTCGCGCAGGGTGGTGTCGTAAAGGTAAAGGCGTTCACGGGTCATGCGGGATACCCCCCGCCCGGCACCGCCGGGCAGCGCCCGACCCTCCCCACGGGAGGGCGCTTTGATGTGAGATAAGTCATTTGAGGGCCTCCAGTTTGGCTGGGTCGAAGTCCGACTGTTCTTCTGCTTGAACTGCGTCTTTCAGCACTCGCAAAGCTAACCCCGCCTCGGCAGCTGCCGCTCTTAGCGCATCGGCACGGGCATAATCTTTTTGATTGCGAAGTTCCTTCCACTTGCCGGCAATGTGGCGCGCCAGATTACCATGAGTCTCGTCACCTAACCGCACAAATTGGATGGCATCCTCTTCTTTGGTGACGCGCTTCCAATTCCAGTTTCCCATTTCAGGTGTCAGCAGACCCAACAAATTTCCAGCAGCCTTCAGCCCCGGATGATGCCCCACAGCCGCAAGTTTGTGCATTTCCGCAATCGCGCCCGGTGTATTCAGGTCATCGGACAGAATATCAACGATGCGATCTGGAATCTCACCATCTTCAGTTGACTCAACTAGGGCACGCCACT
>DAOUPC010000125.1 GCA_030626365.1 Paracoccaceae bacterium | reverse complement strand
CCGTGGACCTCGCCGGTTTGCGCATTGACGTGGCGCAGCCCCTCGTGGGCCGCGCCGGGCAGGTGCAGATGGGTGTGACCGGCGATGATCGCATCAACCCCCGCCAGCGCCGCCAGCGGCAGAACCGCGTTTTCCATGCCCGCATGTTCGGGCGCATCATCCAACCCCGAATGGGCAAGCGCCACCACCACATCACACCCGGACTGACGCAAGGTTTTGATCCATCGGCGGGCCGATCCGATGATGTCGCCGATTTCGACACGCCCCTTCAACAGATGCGCATCCCACTGTACCGTCTGGGGCGGCAGAAAGGACATCACGCCAATTCGGATCGGGTGATCCACGCCCCCCGCCCGCACCGCCCGGTCAAGAATGGCAAAAGGCGCAATTCCCGCCAGACCCTGCCCGCCCAGCCCCGTCAGATTGGAACTTAAAACCGGACAAGGGGCCGTTTTCAGCATGACCAACAACGGGTCCAGCCCAAAATTAAAGTCATGATTGCCAAGACCCATGGCATCATAGCGCAAATGCCCGAATGCCTGCATCAGCGGGTGCGCGCGGGCCGAGGTGCGGGCCGGGGTACGGGCCGTCAGATCACCCAGTGGCGTGCCCTGCATCGAATCGCCATTATCAAACAGCAGGGTCGTGGCACCGCATCTTTCCGCCTCGGATCGGGCCGTGTGTATCAGCCCGGCCGTGCGGACCAGCCCCCCCGATGTATCCGCCCGGTCCGCATAATAATCATACCCGGTAAGGTGCATATGCAAATCCGAAGTGGCAAGCAGCCGCAGCCGCGCCCGCGCGCCGGCCGGTATCTTGTGAATCGGGTTCATATCTGTGGAAGATAACCCAGATCAAAAACAAATAACATCCGGCACCCTGGGTTGCGCGCCCGGTCTGGGGCAGTTCCATTCGGCCCGAATGAAACATGAAAACGACCGCCGCAACAGCACCCCAAGGCCCCAAGTTTGTGTCAGCAGTGACCCGCAATTGCGTCACCCTGCCGATATTGCGCCATGGCCTGGGGTCAGGACCCTGGACAATAGGCCATGGTGGAAATCACATATCTGCGTTAGCTCTGTGGCCATCCCGGGTGCGCATTCGGTGCCCGGCAGCTTCTAAGGGACGCGGATATGAAAAACGCAGAGCAGGTAACATTCGGCGGATCGGGGTTGGACCGGGCCGCGCATATCCGGGGCGATGATGCGACGATGGAACAGGCGCGGGGGCATGCGCTGGCGCGCTCTGTGGTGCTTTGGCGGGGCAAGCCGCTGGTGCAGGGGGAAGGCCGCGACAAGCTGGCGATGCTGACGATGGACCACCCTATTCTGAACCTGGCCCAGGCGGGGAAAGACGGCCTGTTGTTTCTGGGGTTGGGCAACGGGGGGGCCCCTTTGTTTGCCTGTGACATTTCAGGATGGGAGCCGGAAAACCTGGACAGTACGGCACTGGGCCAGTTCCTTGATCCGTCCGAACAGCACCACCCTTTGTTGTCCGAAACCCAGGTCTTTGCCGAATTGCGCCGCCTTATGTCCCGCCTTGGCCCGCGTGACGCAGAACTGGCGGCCACCGCCCGGGCCTTGATCGGCTGGCACGCCACACATGGGTTCTGTGCGGTGTGTGGCACGCCCAGCAACGTGTCGCATGCCGGCTGGCAACGCACCTGCCCGGATTGTGGCAGCCATCACTTTCCACGCACCGACCCCGTGGTGATCATGCTGATCACCCACGGGTCATCCGTGCTGATGGGGCGTTCTCCGGGGTGGCCCGAGGGCATGTATTCGCTGTTGGCCGGGTTCGTTGAGCCGGGCGAGACTATTGAGGGTGCCGTGCGCCGCGAAGTAATGGAAGAGGCCGGCGTTCCGGTCGGCCCGGTCAGCTATCTGGCCAGCCAGCCCTGGCCATTTCCGGCCTCGTTGATGATCGGCTGCGCAGGCGAGGCATTGTCACGCGATCTGACCATTGATCCGATCGAAATCGAGGACGCGATCTGGGTTACCCGCGACGAGATGATGCGCGTCTTTGCCGGGGAACACCCAATCCTGAAACCAGCCCGAACCGGTGCGATTGCGCATTTTTTACTGAAAAACTGGCTTGCGGATACGCTCGATTAAGGTGAAAGTCGCGACCAATCACTAAAAGAGCAGGCACCCGTATGCAGTTTTCAAGCAAGGAAGATATCGAAGCCCCGATCGACGAGGTATTTTCCATGCTGTCCGAATTCGAAGCATACGAGAGATCGGCCATTCGCCGTGGAATCGAGGTTCAAAGGGTGGATGATTCAGCGCCAATTGGCGTTGGGATGGCATGGAAGGCCCACTTTACCCTGCGTGGAAAGCCACGCGATATGCAATTGAACCTGACCGACTATGACCCGCCCAACCTGATGAAGTTCGAGGCCGACAGCAATGGGCTTGACGGTTCACTGGTGGTGGAGCTGCTGGCCCTGTCACCACGCCGGACCCGCATGGCGGTTGTGCTTAACCTGTCCCCAAAGACCCTGTCGGCGCGCCTGTTGATACAATCGCTGAAGCTGGCCAAAAACAACCTGACCAAACGGTTCAAAGTGAAGGTTGCCAATTACGCCAAAGCCATGGAAGACCGGCACGCCCGCACGGCCTGATCTTCCCCATAGGGTCCTGACCCTAATGAATCGCCGCATGTAGTATCTTTTCGGATGATGCCTCGTCCGCCGAAAACTCGGCCACGATTGTTCCGCCTTTTGCCACCAGTATCCGGTCAGACAGATCAAGTATTTCCGGCAGATAAGACGATATCACCAAAACACCTGCGCCCTGATCGGCAATGTCGCGGATGATATCGCGAATTTCAGAAATCGCACCGACATCGACACCACGGGTTGGTTCATCAAAGATGACAAGCCTTGGTTCCTGAATAAGGGTTTTGGCGATAACCACCTTTTGCTGATTGCCGCCCGACAGGCGCTGAACCGACTGATCCTGTCCAATTCCCCTGATCGACAATGTTTTTTCCAGGGCCTGCACCTTTGCCCGCAACCGGGCACGGCGCGGCAAAAAGATACCTTTCGCCCATTTGGCCAGCCACCCCAGCGAAATGTTTTCAGCGACAGACATGGTTTCAAAAAAACCGTCCACCTTTCTGTCTTCGGTAACATAGGCAATGCCATCCTGTATCGCCTGCGCCGGAAGCCGATAGCGGATTTCACGGTCATTCAGATAAATATGACCACCGCCAAAGTTGCGCCTGATTTGCCCGACGATCACTTTTGCGACCTCGCTGCGGCCCGACCCGATCAGCCCCGCAATGCCTGTAACCTCGCCCGGATAAACCGAAAAGGACATGTTGTTGACCATATTGCCCATCCGCACGTCTTCGACCCGCAAAATGGGTTTGTTGGTCTTTCGGGGTTTAGCGGCCCGGTCTTTTGCCGGGGTTTTCTGGCTGATATCCTGCCCGATCATATGCCGGATAAGGCGATCACGATCGAACTGGCCCGCGTCCCCGGTGATGATTTTCCGGCCATTACGCAGCACTGTGATGCGGTCGGCGTGGATCAGGGCCTCTTCCAATGCGTGCGAAATGAACACCATCGCCACACCCTTTTGGCGCAGGTCGTTCATCAAAAAGAAAAGGTGGTCGGTTTCTTCGGGGGTCAGGGCGGCGGTTGGTTCATCCAGAATGACGACGCGCGCATTGTTATAAACCGCGCGGGCAATTTCGACCATTTGCCGCTGGGCCGTGCTTAGCGCGCCGGCGGGTCTGGCCGGGTCCACGTTGAAGTTCAAAGAGCGCAGCAACTGGCGCGCCTCGTTGCGCAGGGCACGCCCCGAATTGAACAGGCGTTCGCGCCCAAGCACCATGTTTTGCGCGACCGAAAGCTGCGGCACCAGGGATGTTTCCTGATGCACCATCGAAATTCCCTTATCAAAGGCATCGCGCGGGGATTTCAGCACAAACTCGGCACCTTCAAAGGTAAGGTTGCCGGAATTCAATGGGATAACACCAGCAAGTGCTTTGCACAGTGTGGATTTCCCGGCCCCGTTTTCCCCGACAAGCGCGTGAATTTCGCCGGGCCGCAGGTCAAAATCCACGGCTTCGATTGCCGGCACGCCGCCATAGTATTTGGTCGCGTTTTCCACGCTCAGGATCGGGTTAATGCTCATGTCCAGTGATCCATATCCGTGACCTTCAGCAACAGATTGCTGCCCTTGCTAAGGGCAATCAGGTTGCCGTTCCATTCCAGTGCGCTGGTAATTCCGTGGCGCACGCCATTTGCCCGTGATTGCGCGCTGGCCATGGGGGTGAAATCGCCATCCAGACGGATCACCAGCCCATAGGACAGCGACGGTGCCCATGGTTTGGTTTCGCCAAACAACCGGGTTGCGCCCAGTTGGGTTGGGATACGGTAATCCTTGTCCGCACTCAGGCGGGGGGCGATCCAGTATTCAGGGTCTATTTCAGATGTCATGCGGTTCAGGAAATCCGGCTCGGATTGCAGGAACTCGATCAGCGGGTCGCGACGGGCAAACAGTGACAGGATATAGCCCCCGTCAGATGTTGGATTGATCCGGGCCGGATAGCCGGGCGCATCCTGCATAATGGCCCTTGGCGAACCGTCATTCATTATCTCGCACAGGCGCGCGGCCCAACTTTCGCTGACAATGATCTTGCCCGCGCCCGTTTGGGTCAGGCCATAGGGAAAGCGCAATCCACCCAGCACGGTTTCACAGCCCCCATCCTGGCCAAGGCGCAGGATCTGGCCGCTGCCGGTTGCCTTGAACAGGTCTTGCGTGTCAGAGCCCCGCCCATCGCTGGCATTGGCAACCAACAGTGTCCCGTCAGGATCAAACCGGCAGGCCCTAATATCTTTGGCCCGAATATCTTTGGTACTGCCTTCCAGCGTCACCCAACCGGGTGCAACGCCACCATCCGGGGTCAGAACCCGGATGCCGGCCCCCTTCAGGCCAACCGCAATAAGCCCGTCATCACGACAGGCCAGCGCGCTGACATCGGATGAAAATTCGGCGACCGGATCAAATGCATCCTGCGCCCAGTCGCGCAACCGCAACAGCGAACACCCGCTTGAAACCAGCAACGAACCATCCGGGGCCACGCACATGTCATCAGGGTTTTCCAGCGGGCGCGCCTCGGCGTTTTCCAGCAGGTCGTTGGGCCGCAACGGGCCGTCCAGCAGCAATATCCGCGCAGGTTTGGTTTTCTTTCGTCCGAACAAACCCTAGCCCCCTTTTGACCAATAGCTTTCAGGGCCGGTCCATGTCTGGTCCGCCTCTGCCAGCTTGATCCGCCCGATTTTGTTGTTGGTGACCCCGCCCAGGAAAAGGTCGCCCTGATGTTCGCGCATCGAGGTAATCATATACAGCGGCCCATCGGATTTATCCCAATAGTCATCAACGATCTGCCCCTTGCTGTCCGATTTCAGAACCCCGCCGATGTTAAGGTTGCCAAACAACCAGTTGGTTGGCGCGACCCGTTTGGCCATCCGCAACCGGAACCCCGGATCTTCCATCGCAAGGTCGATAACCGGTGATCGCATCCCGGCAAGCGCGATCCAGTATCCCCCGTCGGATGCACGGTTGATGTTGTCGGGATAGCCCGGCAAGCCACGCATAAAATAGCGCGGGCCATCCTGCATACGGGCCAGATCAAACACCATGACCGAACAGGTCCAGGTGCTGCAAACCAACAGGTGCTTGCCATCATGGGTCACGCAAACCCCGTTGGGAAAATAAAGGTTGTCACAAACCGTCTGTGTCGTCCCACGCGCCGGATCAAAACACAGCAACCGACCATTGGGGCGCCCTTCAAGCAGATCAAGACCCCATGTCTCCATCTCATAGCGCTTGGTGGCATCGGTAAAGAAAATGCGCCCGTCCGGGGCGATATCAAGGTCATCCGCCATGCGGATCTGGCGGTCATCCTCAAGCGAGGTCCAGCTGCGTTTGGTCTGGCTGGTCAGGCGTTCGATCTGGTCGGGCCCGTCAATACGATAAAGCCCCATCCCCGCGACACAGACAACCAGCCGGTCCTGTTCATCAAAGGCCAGCCCCAGCGGGCGACCGCCGGTTTTGGCATAGGTTTCAACGCGCGTGTAATCGGGCGCAAAAAGCCGCATGATCCGGCCATCACGGGTGCCGCAATAAAGGTTGCCGTCCCGGTCCAGTATCACGTCTTCGGGGCCATCAACCGCGCCCGTTCCCAAAAGGTCGGCACCGGCCAGTTTACTCACCCCGAATTCCGGGGCCAGCGTCCCCATATCAAGCACCGGATCAACCTTTAGGGCCGCCGGATCAAGATAGGCG
Organism: Paracoccaceae bacterium; assembly: GCA_030626365.1. Lineage (GTDB taxonomy): Bacteria > Pseudomonadota > Alphaproteobacteria > Rhodobacterales > Rhodobacteraceae > NVQY01. The sequence continues at coordinate 1,536 of DAOUPC010000125.1, read as the reverse complement.
CGCGCCAGTATCCGGTGGCGTTCCTTGCGGTATTTCATGTCGATCGCCAGAACCGTAACAAGGATCAGCCCCATACTGCCCGATACGAAATCGCCGCGAAAACCGGCGTTGATCAGCGCGTTGCGCAAAATAAAGATCGTGGCAAAGCCCAGCAATGTGCTGATGACCTTGCCCCGCCCCGGAACAAACCCGCCAAGGCCCAGAACCAGCCCCGTCAGGACAAAAAACTCAAGCCCCACGCCGGTGTCTGACCCGGCACTGTTCTGGCGTGCGGCAAACAGGAACGCCGCAAGGCCAACCAGTGCCCCCGCCAGCGTATAGGTCAGAAGGATGGTTCGTTTCAGTTGAATTCCACCGTGGCGCGCCGCCTTGCGGTTGCCGCCAACGGCCAGAATATGCCACCCAAAACGGGTATTCCTGAACATCACATAGATCGCACAGGCGACCACAATCAGCCCCCAGAAACCAACCGGAATACCCATGAAACTTTCATAACCAATATAATCCCACGCCTCGCTGAAACGCGAACTGCTGGCGATTTCGACCATATAGGCCTGTGAAACGATAACGAATATCCCGCGCACGGTAATCATCGTGCCAAGCGTTGTCAGCAACGCACCGCACCCAAGGACACCGGTCAGGAACCCGTTGATGAACCCAACCGAGGCCCCGCACAAAATGGCCAGCACAAAAACAAGGCCCAAAGGCAGGCCCGCAATGTGGAAAAGGTAAAGGGTGACAAAGGCCGCCAGCGCAAAAGAAGACCCGACCGACAGGTCAATTCCGCCAATCGCCACGACCAGAAGCATCGCAATGGTGACAATCGCCGCATCCGACGAATATTGCGCCAGCGTCGTCAGGTTGGCAGCCGAAAAATAATCCGCGTCGGTGATCAACAATACGGTGACAAGAACAAAGAATGTCAGGAAGGGAATGGCCCCTTCGATCCAGTTGCGGTTCAGCAAATCCGCAACGATACGGCGAAACGACAGAACGAACCGCTGTTTCGCAACCGGGGTCAGCCCATTCAGAAAATCGTCATTATTGATCGAAGACATATGCGTTCGCCCAACTGTACCCGGTTATATCCGTGACCGGGCGCACCCATTAGAAACAGGTGCGCCCGGCTTTGCCCCCTTAAAGTCAGGGGGCTATGTCCGTCAGGATTTTTCTGGCAGGTCCCAGCACTGACTTGGCGAATAGGTCTCTTTCTTGATGACGATCATTGGCGATTCCACCATCATCATTCCGCCATCGGGTGCCGAGGCCCCCTGCATCATCAGCCGCAGCATCGCACCGGCATCACGGCCCTGACCATCGGCGTTATAGCTCCAGTAACGGTCGATAATCCCGCTCTCGAAGGCATGACAGATCAGACGGTTGCCGCCACCGGCCGCATAAACCGTCACGCTGTCGGCCATGCCGGCATCCTTGACTGCATTACCCGCGCCGATGGTGTGAACGCCCCAATGGCCGAAGATAGCGCAAAGGTTGGGGTTCTGCTGAAGCACTGTAGCGGTGATCTGGCGGGCCTTT
>DAOUPC010000255.1 GCA_030626365.1 Paracoccaceae bacterium | reverse complement strand
CGCCAATCTGGGGATCGAACGTGATGGCGAGGTCTTGTTTGTCAGCCAGGTCGAGACACATTCCCATATCCGGGCATTTTTCCCACCCGGCAGCATGTCGGAAATGCACGCCTCGGGAATTGGCAAGGCGTTGTTGGCGTTCATGCCCGATGACCGGCGCAAGGCCATCCTGTCGGGGCGGGTGCTGACCCGCTATACCGACCAGACGCTTGCCGATCACGCGACCCTTGCCCGCGATCTTGGGGTCAGCCGGGCAAGGGGCTATGCGGTGGATGCAGATGAAAAGACCGAAGGGATGCGGTGCATCGCGGCCCCGGTGTTTGATGCGCATGGCGAGGCGGTGGCCGGCATTTCCGTTTCAGGCCCGACCAGCCGGATCACCGACGGGGATATTTCGCGACTGGCCACAAAGGTAACGGCTGCGGCCCGCAATCTGTCCGCGGCAATGGGCGCTGTTGTTAGGGGCAGGTAACGGCCGCAAAGAACCGGGCGGACGAATCCTGAACCAGCGAAGAACGCACCACCCGGCACCCGGTGGTCTGTTCGATTGCCCGCACGGCCTGTGGCGATCGGCGCACCGCAGGGGCCCCGTATGGGTTCAGGTCCAGATTGTCGCGCTGCGCAACATAGACCAATGTTTGATCGGCAACCGGCTCGACCGTCCAGGTGCGTCCAAGAACCCTGACCGTTTTGGCATCCGGTGACGGGGACCAGGGCGACGGCGCGGCCCAGATGTTCTGTGATTGCTGTATTTCCTGATAAGAACAGGCCGAAAGCAGGGCCGCAATCGCCAATACCACGTATTTCATCGCCTGCATCTCCGTAATCATCCGTTTAAACGCGTGTCTGTCGACACAGGTTAACGCATCCGGGCGGGGCTGAAAATCCCCCGTTTGTCGCAGGTCGGCTTAACGATTGCCCAGCCGCAGCGGCATATGCCGGTTCACGTCCTTATAAAGCAGATAGCGGAATGGCCCCGGCCCGCCCGCGTAACACGCCTGCGGGCAGAACGCGCGCAGCCACATGTAATCGCCTGCCTCTACCTCGACCCAATCCTGATTAAGGCGATAGGCGGCCTTGCCTTCCAGCACATACAACCCGTGTTCCATCACGTGGGTTTCCAGAAACGGGATGACCCCGCCGGGCTGAAAGGTGACGATCGTGACGTGCATGTCGTGGCGCATGTCAGTCGGGTCAACGAACCGGGTGGTGGCCCAGCGGCCTTCGGTGTCGGGCATTACGGTTGGGGCAATGTCATTTTCGTTGGTAACGAATGCCTCGGGGGCGGGCACGCCGGCGGCGGGTTCATAGGCTTTGCGGATCCAGTGGAACCGTGCCACCGGCCCGGCCCGGTTGTGCAGGGTCCATTTCGACCCCGCCGGCAAAAAGGCATAGCCGCCCGGTTCCATCACATGGGCCACATCACCGATGGTTAACGTCACGGCACCCTCGACCACGAACAATACCGCCTCGGCCTCGGGGTCGCTTTCGGGTTGCTCGCTGCCACCGCCGGGCTGTACCTCCATTATGTATTGCGAAAAGGTTTCGGCGAACCCGCTAAGGGGGCGTGACAGAACCCAAAGGCGCGTGCCGGTCCAGTGGGGCAGAAAGGATGTCACGATATCGCGCATCGTACCCTTTGGGATCACCGCATAGCTTTCAGTGAACATGGCGCGGTCGGTCAGTAATTGTGTCTGGTCCGGGTGCCCGCCAGTGGGGGCAAAGTAACGCGATTTGGTCATCATTTCCTCGTGGATAACAGTGTCATACAGACTATGTCGGGAAATCCGATTGCCATCCAAGGGCAGGCGATCAGATAGCTTTGTTCGGGAATTTTTGAAGATGGCCAGAAAGGTAGCCCAAAGATTGCCGGAACGAATACCGCCAGAGGTTTGGACAAGCCCCACAGCAAGCCCCACAGAAAACCCCACAGTTGGGGGTGTACCCATGCGGCCAGATGGCTGATACTGACCGCGATATAGCCCGTATTCCCGAGGACCAGATGAAAAAACTTTTCCCCGTCATACTTTTGTTGACTGCGCTTGTGTTTGGCGCGTCGGACCTGTCGGCCAAGCCATTGTCGCGGATCATCCGTGATCTTGGACTTACGCCAGGCGATTTCACCCTGCTAAGCGCATCGGGCAAGTCGCTGTATGACACGCCATCGCCGCGTGCGGGCAAAGAGGCGTCATGGTCCAACCCCGACAGCAAATCGCACGGCACCGCACGGCTGGCTGAAATGCGCGGCAATTGCGCCATTGTGCAGCATTTCGTGTTCCCCAAGGGGGCCAGCGCCTCAAAAGAAATCCGGATTCGCATGTGTCAGACCGGCGATGGAAACTGGATATTGCAGCCCTGAAAACGGGCGTCACCGCATTTTCCCATACTGTCAGGATATGACCATGATTGATTTGCCGCGCACCCCTTCCTTTCGGCTTGATGGCAAACGCGCACTGGTGACGGGCGGCTCGTCTGGCATTGGTCAGGCCTGCGCCGTGGCGCTGGCGGATGCCGGGGCGCATGTGGTTTGCAGCGCGCGCGGGGCTGACCGGCTGAATGCATCGGTGGCGGCCATGCAGGCGCGCGGCGCTTCTGCCGAGGCGCTGGTCCTGGACCAAAGCGACCTTGGGGCGCTTGAGGCCGCGCTTGACGGGCAGGTCTTTGATGTGGTGGTCAATTCGGCCGGAACTGCGCACCCTGCCTCGGCGATTGATACCAAACCGGCGGATTTTGACCGGGTGATGGACCTGAATTTGCGGTCGGCCTATTTTCTGTCCGCATGGGCGGCAAATGCCATGCAGGCCGCCGGAAAACCCGGGTCGATCATCCATATTTCGTCGCAGATGGGCCATGTGGGCGGGGCCAATCGCACGGTTTATTGCGCGTCCAAGTTCGGGCTTGAGGGGATGATCAAGGCAATGGCCATCGAATGGGGCCCGGCGCGCATCCGCATCAACGCCGTTGCCCCGACATTCATCCGCACACCGCTGACGGAACGCACATTCGGGGACCCCGATCAGATGGCCTGGATCAAGGACAAGATCAAACTGGGCCGCACCGGCGAGGCGGCGGATATCATGGGGGCGGTGCTGTATCTGGCAGGCGAGGCATCGTCGCTGGTGACGGGAACGTCCCTGTTGGTCGATGGTGGCTGGACCACAGGTTAACCACAGAATGACCACAAGTTGACCGGCGTTCAGATCATGGGCTTGACAGTTTGTCCCGGTCCAATGAATTGTGCGCACACAAATAAAAAGGGAAAGCGCGAATGATCAGCCAGCAACTCAATGACAGCCTGACACGGGTTGGCCCCGGAACCGATGCAGGCGAAGTTCTGCGCCGTTACTGGCAACCCGCCGCGCTAAGCGACGAGTTGATGGTGCCCCGCCCTGTGGTGCCGGTAAGGTTGCTGGGCGAGGATCTGGTATTGTTTCGCGACACCGAAGGCACGCTGGGCCTGATCGGGCGGCGTTGTCCGCACCGCGGGGCCGATATGGCCTTTGGCCGGCTTGAGGATAACGGGCTGCGCTGCCCGGTTCACGGCTGGCATTTTGATCGCACTGGCCAATGCGTTGAACAACCCGGCGAACCCGAAGCCAGCCGGATGTGCGAACAGATCAAATCGCCCGGCTATCCGGTGGTTGAAAAGAACGGCATCATCTGGGCCTATATGGGTCCGGGGGAACCGCCCGCGTTTCCGAACTTTGACTGCTTTCGCGCACCTGACACCCATGTCTTTGCCTTCAAGGGCTTGTGGAACTGCAACTGGCTTCAGGCGCTTGAGGTGGGCATCGACCCGGCCCATGCCTCGTTCCTGCACCGGTTTTTGCAGGATGAAGACCCGGCCGACAGCTATGGCAAACAGTTCCGTGATTCTGCCGCCGATTCCGGCATTCCGATCACCAAGGTGCTGCGCGACTATCCCCGCCCCGAAATCAACGTGGACGAAACCGACTATGG
>DAOUPC010000109.1 GCA_030626365.1 Paracoccaceae bacterium | reverse complement strand
CGTTGTCATGTATGGCGGTGACATTGTTGAACGCGGCAGTACCGAACAGGTCCTGAAGCACCCAGCGCACCCCTATACTCAGGGATTGATCGCCGCGCGCCCGAAAATCACGCAAGCTGCGGGTAATCGCCAGCGGTTGCCGACCCTTCCGGGGACGGTGCCGCCGCTTGGTGATTTGCCGGTTGGCTGTCGCTTTGCCGGGCGGTGTGCGCATGAATTGCCCCAATGTGGCGATACCAGACCACACCCTGTCACAACCCGTGATGGTGGCAGTGCCTCGTGTCACCGCATTTCCGCCCTCCCGACAAAGGGAGACGGACGATGAGCGATCCCCTTCTTAGCGTTCAGGACGTATCGCGCCGCTATTTTCTGCCGCGTCAGGCGTTGTTCAAACCCGCCCCGGTACAGACGGCGGTGCAGGGGGCGACGTTTGATCTGGGTCGTGGTGAAACACTGGGCATTGTCGGGGAAAGCGGGTCGGGAAAATCCACGCTGGCCAAACTGGTCATGGCGTTTGAAAAGCCGGACACGGGGCGGGTCCTGTTTGAGGGGCAGGACATCAACACCCTGTCCGCCAGCGCATTACGTCTGGTGCGCCCACGGTTTCAGATGGTGTTTCAGGACCCGTTCGGGTCACTTGATCCGCGCCGCACGGTTGGCTGGTCGATTGGCGAACCTTTGCGCGCCATCGGCGGGGGGGGCCGCGATACCATCACGCGGGTAGAGCAGGCGTTGACACATGTCGGTCTGCGTGCGCTGGATGGCAACAAATTCCCGCACGAATTTTCCGGCGGCCAGCGCCAGCGCATTGCCATTGCCCGCGCAATCATCACCCGCCCCGCCCTGCTGGTCGCGGACGAGGCGGTATCGGCGCTGGATGTATCGGTGCAGGCGCAGATCCTTAACCTGCTGATGGATTTGCAGGATGACCTTGGTCTTGGCATCCTGTTCATCAGCCATGACCTTGCCGTGGTGGCCAGCATATGTGACCGTATTCTGGTGATGCAGAATGGCCGGATACTGGAAACCGGCGCAACCGGCGACGTCTTGGGCAACCCGCAGCACGATTATACCCGCACGCTGTTGGCGGCGGCCAGAATGTGAGGTTTCGCAACGTGAGCACGCCTGTGAATTTTGTCCTAATAAGCGATTTGCACCTGTCGCATCCCGATCTGAACGATCCAAATCTGCATTCCGATACCGTTGCAAACCTGAAACTGATGGCCGCAACACTGAAACAGATGACCCCGCCGCCCGCCTTTGTCGTTGCCTGTGGGGATTTGACCAACCACGGCGATCAGGCCAGCTATCAACTGGTGCGCGATATACTTGGGCCGGTGGGGGTGCCGGTTATCTATGCCTTGGGCAATCACGACAAACGGGCCGCATTTCGTGCGGTTTTTGCTGATGCGGCGGGTGTTTGCACATCCCCCGACGCCCCCTGTTATCATCAGGTTTGCCGGGATGGCTTGCAGATCATTACCCTGGATTCCCTGGTGCCGGGTCAGGTCAGCGGTGGTCTTTGCGCCGAACAGTTCACTTTTCTTGAACATGCCCTGCAAGAGGCACCCGACCTGCCCAAATTGCTGGTCATCCATCACCCACCCCGGATTTCCGAGGCATCTCTTGCGTGGGAAAGCCTGAACCAAAGCGACACCAACAGGCTTGCCGACATTTTGCAGGGGCACACGATTGCCGCAGTACTAAGCGGGCATGTCCATTTCAACCGGGTCAGCCACTGGCACGGCATTCCGGTCATTGTGTCCAACGGCCTGCACGCAACGGTTGATGTGTTGAAACCCGCAGGTATGCAAATCAAAGAGGGCACCGGATTTGGCTATTGCACCTTCCGTTCCTCAGGGATTACCGTGTCATTCGTGCCCTTAACGCCCAATCGGCCGGGTTTGGGTGAAATATCTGACGATCAGTTAAGGTCGTTCAGTTGAAATAGCAGACATTTAGTGAACCCGAAAAACAAAAGACACTTACCCCTGATGGGGGCCTATAATTTTCGCGACCTTGGCGGCTATAGCACCCGTTCTGGCATGACAACCAAATGGCGCAGAATCCTCAGGGCGGATTCGCCTCACCGGTTATCGGAACAGGATATGGATACGCTTTTGGGTCAGGGGTTGCGCACAGTCATAGACATGCGTTCCGGAAATGAGATCGAAAATGCGCCAAACCCATTCGCCGGGCTTGGCCAGGTCAGCTATCACAATATCGGGCTTTTTGATCACCTGGCACCGGATACGATGCGAAAGGATCAGACACAGGCGTCTGCCGATCCGCTGCTTGATTTCTACGTCACAACATTGGCGAACCGGCAGGCGGCCATCCGTGATGTCCTGATGGCAATTGCCACGGCGCAAAGCGGCGCGGTGATGTTTCACTGTACCGCCGGCAAGGACCGCACCGGGTTGATTTCCGCACTTTTGCTGGGATTGGTCGACGTGGGCGAAAATGAAATCATTTCGGATTACGCGCAAACAAAACCTTTGATCGCGGGGCTGGTGCAAGAGTTTCTTGAACTTGCAAAAGAAAATGGCATCGACTTGAAAAGCTATCGCCCTTTGCTGGCATGTGAACCCGGCACCATGCGCAAAGTCGTGAAACATATCGGGGATCAGTATAATTCGGTGCCTGATTACCTTGCCGAAATAGGGCTGGAGCCTGAAATGAAAAGGCTTTTGTCGAGGCGGCTTTTGGACTGATGGGTCAGAACAAAAGATAGGCCCCCAACATGTATGTGGCCCGGTTCCGCCCATAGCCGCGCGCGCGCGCCTCAAGCCCCAGGGACGGGGCCGACGCACCAATGAACGATAATGGGATTGATTGTCTCACCCCAAGCGACAGAAACTCATCTGTATGCTTGCTGTGGTGGCGGACATCCAGAATGGCCGAATTGACTTGGGTTTTTGTCTGCGCAAGGCGCGTGCCCACCCCGACGTCCAGCATCGGACTGTGCTGGCGGTGGGCCAGGATGCGCCAGGACAGCTTTGCCTCAAGGTCCAGCGCGTTGGTGGTGAAATCAACACGAATGGGGTCGGTCAGAACGCCCGCCCCCTTTGGCAGGGTATAGTTGCTTTTTGCATGAACAAGGGAAACTGAATAGCCCGCCTCAACATGCTGATTCAGCGGCAATATTTGCCCAATTGTGACCGTGACTGAACGCGTGGTATTGCGGTTTACCGGGGTCTTTGTACCCCGTTCGGTAAAGGTACTTACCGGGATTTCACCGACAAGACCGCCGGTTCCGCCAGACCCCGGCACGGCATGCGGGCCGACAAAGGCTATGATCGTTTCTTCAAATGCCAGATCGACACGCGACATATCCCCCTGATCCACGGCAACCTTCACATAAGCCGGTTCCGGTTGGATGGCGGACGTGCATCCACTGACCCACAGAAGCAAAAAAATGAGTTTCCCGCCTGATAACATTATGGATAAACTCTGATTATATCTGGTGACCTTGTTGACTTATGCAGGGGGGCTGGGAATTATATAACGTAATTGCATAAATTTTTTGGGGAATGGATATGTTAAATATCACGATGAGTTCTGATTTTGGTGATTATGTTGAATTGCTTGCCGGATCGTCACCTACACCCATTGGTTTAACGCAAGTTGTTCCCACCTACGAATCGGCCCTTTCGTTTCTTCCTGATCTTTCAGTCTATTCCGTTGTCCAGCTTTCAGCCACCCGTATTGAGCTGTCCTCGACCACCCCAGGGGGCACCTATGGCGTGGTTTTGACCGGAAGCGGCCTGTCACCCGTCAGCAACCTGACGGACCTGTTGATTGCAATTGACGGCGGGTTGGCCAGCGGTGCCTTTAGCCAGATCGTGTTTACCGGACCGCCCAGCTTTGGCGCGCTGCCCGTGCCGCTGGTCACGCTTGACGTGACCGCAACCGGTTACACGCTGACCTCTGGACAGCAGGTTCTGGCCTTTACGGGTGCCCTTCCGCAAAGTTTTGCAGATATTTCAGATGCAATGGCAGCGGCTGACATGCTTGCGCGATATGACTTTCTTACGGCTGGCGAACACACCCAACTGACCACAATCCTGACCGCATCCAACCTTAGCGGGATAGATTATTCGGATCAGGGCACGTCACTGTTCAACCTGTCCATCACGGACACCCGCATTGCCGTGACAATCGATGGGTATACCCTGGCCCTGACGGGGACCTTCCCCGACAACCTGGCCGAGGTTCTGGATATTGTCACACAGGTCGATAACATTGTTGCCCTTTTCGGCAGCGTGACCTCTCTGTCTCAGCTTACCGGTCTGGGAATCAACAATATTGATGTGACCGGACCGGGCGGCGAAAGCCTGCTTTCGATCGTCGGGCCTATCACGGATGCTGCATCGCTTCAGGCTCAGAATATGACGATTGATGGCGTTCAGGTGATCCAGAACTCTGTTGAACTGTTTCGTGTTGATGGGGGGAACGAATATTCGTCTATTGATCCGTTTGCCCCCTGGATTCCTCCCTATGCGGATGCTGTGGAATACTCGGACCTTGATCGTTCGACAGGCCCGGATGGTGCCTACTTGTTTGGGTTTGGTGGCAACGACACAATCATAGGCAATGATGGCGATGATTACCTGTTTGCCGGATCTGGCTATGACCGTATCTTTGGCGGTGCGGGGGATGACTATATCGACCCCGGCAAGAACCAGGGTGGGCAGGGTGACGAAATCATCACCGGCCTGGGTAGCGATATAATTGATTTTACAGAACGTGCTTCTGGCTTGGCTTGGGCCTGGGTGAGCTATCAAGCAATTGACAGCGCCTGGACGTCTCGTGCCAACGGGGTAACTGTGAATGTTGACGGCGTGGCCGGGACGGCAACGGTGGATCAGGGATTGGGTGACATTGATACCTTCCTTGGCGTCAACAATGTTCTGGATAACCAAAATGGGTTGGACATTAACGGTACAGATCATGTTGATCAGTTCAACTATGTCCTGGGCGAAAACCAGTGGCTTAGTGCCGGTGGCAATAATGGCGTTGACAGCTATAGCTTTACTTTAGGTACAGGCAGCATCGGGCGCCTGAATTTTGTTAGCGGCACCCAGGGTGTCGTTGTGAATCTGGGCCTTAACCAAATTCTGAACGACGGGTGGGGCAACACCGAAACATTCACCCTGTCTGGTTCCGGCATGATTGAGGTCCAGTCGTCAAACCGTTCAGACAACATCACCGGCAGTGCGCGGGATGAACGTTTTATCCTAATGGGGGGCAGCGACACGCTGGACGGCGGCGCAGGCACTGACCTTGTGCGCTATGACCGGGGCGGTGTGACGGCTGTTTATGTCAACCTGGCGGGTGGGACGGCGTCAGGCAATTGGGGGGGCACGGCGTTCTCTCATAGCCTTAGCAATATCGAAAACGTCCGTGGATCGCGCAGTGATGGCGACATCCTGATTGGCGATACGGCTGACAACAAGCTGGATGGGCGCGGTGGCAATGATACCCTGCAAGGGGGCGGTGGTCACGATAAACTTATCGGTGGGGATGGCGATGACAGGTTGGAAGGAAACCTGGGCAATGATTGGCTGTCTGGCGGTGATGGCGTCGATACGGCCGTAATTGCCGATCTGGCCTATGGTGGCGCGGGTGGCAGCGTTAGCGTCCTTGTCGGACGGACCGCTAATGGCCTGAACATCGGTACGAGTGACGGCAATGATTTCGTCTCAAAGGATGTTGAGTTTATCCAGTTCAGCGATGGCCTGATGACCTATGCAGAGGTGGCCGCCCTTGGCGGGTCCGGGACCCCAACTGGGGGGGATGACGCCCTTTTTGGTACCCCCGGGGATGATGTCATCGATGGTCTGGGCGGCAATGATACGATCCAAGGCGGTGACGGCGACGATAGATTGGATGGTGGCGACGGTGACGACCTGATTGATCCGGGCAATAGCGCATCAGAAGATAATTTGGTCGGCTCGACCGGCAACGACACCTATGAACTGGATCGGGACGGGTTTTATGTCTTTGATTATTCACAGATGGGTGCCGGTATATCGGTGGGCCTGGACCATTTGACCGCAACGGCCAATGTCGACAAGGGGGTCAACGGGTTTGATACGCTGAACGGCTTTCATCAGATGCTGGGTGGTAGCGGCGCGGTTTTTCATGGTGCCTGGATCAACGGCACGCAATACGATGATGTTTTCAATGTGAACACGGATAGTGGCACATGGTTCGGCATGAATGGTGGCGAGGGCACAGATACCTATAACCTGCAAGGTGGTGGCACGTTCAGGTTGTCGTTCCGTGGGTTTGCGCCCAACCAGGGTCTGATTGTCGACCTGAACACCGGGGTCGTCGCGAATGATGGTTTCGGCAATGTCGAACAGATCAATTTCCTGGGCGGACCTGTCGGGCGGCTTTCACTGGACGCGACCCATAACAATGACAGCATTATTGGCACTGGTAACGACGAACAGTTCATCCTGAACGGCGGGACAGACACCCTGGATGGTGGTGCCGGATCGGATTATCTTCGCTATGACCGTAGCGGGGCCGAACGGGTCTCGATCGACCTGGCCAGCGGGGTGGCAACCGGCGTTTGGGGTGGGGCCGCCTTCCGCCATAACGTCAGCAATATCGAGGACGTGTCCGGCACCAGAACCGGAAATGATGTTCTGACCGGTGATGACAACATTAACAGGTTGTACGGCAATGGTGGGGATGATGTCCTGGCCGGCAGAGGCGGGAATGACTTGCTGCATGGCGCGGACGGCGATGACCAGTACTATGGCGGCAGTGGAACCGATACAGGGATATTTGAAATCAACAGTACGGATGCAACGATCACCCGCACCGGTGTGGACACCGTTACCGTTGTGTCAAGCTTGGGCACCGACACCCTGACAAGTGTCGAATTCCTGGACTTCTGGGATCAGAATATCGACGTGTCGACATTGACAATTGTCGCGCCCGCGGCGGTCACCGGCACGGATGTCGCTGAAAACGTCAACGGGACGGCGAATGGCGAAGTCATCAATGCGCTTGGCGGATCTGACTGGATCACGCCGGGGGGTGGCAACGACACCATCGACGGTGGTGACGGTCGCGACATGCTTAGCTTTTACAACCTGCTGGACACACCGGGGCGCACCAACGTCCAGTACCGGTTGGACATCGACATGGAGGCGGGCACGGCCGTTAACCACGATGGCACTGAAAACATCCAGTTCAGCAATGTGGAACGTATTACCGCTACGGTGTTCGCAGACCGCATCCGTGGCACGGTTGGTGACGATCAATTGCGCGGCTTGGGCGATTATGATTGGTTCGTTGCCACCACCGGCAACGATACCATTGAGGGTGGCACCGGGCAGGACATGATTTCCTACGTGGAATGGCAGAACACCGCCGCGAACACAGGTGGGCCATTCAACCCGGGTGGCGCACCGCCGGTCGGGGCGACGGTAACCGGTGTGGTGGTCGATTTGGTCAATCCGGGCAACAACACGAATCTGGCCGCCGGTCATACCTATGACAGCATCGAGCGGATCACCGGATCTTCGCGCCAGGACGTGTTTTACGGCGACGGAAACGAGAATGATTTCCGGGGCCTGGGCGATTACGACTGGTTCGTCGGGTCATCCGGCGGGCGCGAAAGGTACTTTGGCGGCGACGGCATGGATACTGTGACCTATTTCCTGTCAACCGCGGGCGTGACCGCGTCGCTCAAGAACGGCGCGCTGGTGGCCGGGGCCGAAACCGGGCGCGGCACGCGGGGCGATGCGGCGCTGGATCTGTACTTTGAAATCGAGAACCTTGTGGGGACCAACTTTGATGATGATCTGACCGGCAACTCGGGGCGCAACAACCTGTCGGGTCTGGACGGGGATGATTTCCTGTTTGGCTTCCGGGGGATCGACAACCTGAAAGGCGGGGCCGGCAATGACACGATTGATGGCGGCAGCGGCTCTGACTATGCGCTGTTTGACGGCAACCGGGGCGATTACACGCTGACCAAAACCTCATCAACCGAAGTGACGGTTGTCGGTGCGGACGGTACGGATACCCTGATCAACGTCGAATATTTCCGCTTTGACGACATGGATGTGACGATCTGGGAACTGGCAATCGTATGATGGGTGAAGGCATCTGAGCCACTAAAAAACGCCCTGTTTCCTGGCGCGGCGTTTTCTTATCTCTCTACGCGCTGTTGATTGCATCATTTCAACAGCGCGTTGACGACCAAAAGCAACCCGAACCCGATCTAGGGCTGTCAACTTTGTCGCCATGATGCGCGCCAGTTCGGTATTTAGCTGGTGCCGGGTCCGGGTGGTCCATCCCTGCCACAAAACCTGTGTCCCGACGGCGTGCAACATGTGGCTGTTATTGCAAGCCTTCCGGTTCAGGGAAATCTGCTCATCCAATTGGTTCAATTTGCCGCGCAGTTCAGATTCCTGCACAAGAATTGCACTGATTGCGCGAAATTCCT
>DAOUPC010000182.1 GCA_030626365.1 Paracoccaceae bacterium | reverse complement strand
TTTCATCAGGGTCAGCACCCAGCCAAACAGGCGGATGTTTTCCGACACGAACAGGGTCATCACCACAGCAACGGTGATCACCAGCGTAAAGCGGTTGAACACCTTGGCCATACCAAAGGCCAGCGGCCAGCTGATGATAAACAGGATGAATGTCGACACCGCCGCCATGCCCAGCGACCACAGAAGGGATTTATAATAGCCCTGTTCGATGATCACCCGAAAGGACGAGAAATCAGGCAGGTTGGCCAGGCTGAACACCTTTTGCGGCATCACAGAAAACAGGGCGATCACCAGCATCGGGGCCAGAAAGGACAGCACCAGAATGATCGTGATCGGCAGCGCGCTAAGGCTGCCCAGCCGGCGGTCAATCCGTTCCATGCGCGGCCTCGTGAATAAGGTGGGCCGCATGCGCATCAAAGCCCAGCATCACCGCATCGCCAGTGGCCCCGTCAAAGCGGTCCTCGCGAAGCTTTTCCACGGTCAGGATCTGACCGTTTGGCGCGCCAATCTCGTACTGGATACGCGACCCCAGCGCATATTCGGCATGCAGCACCCCCGAAACGATAAAGTCGGCCGTTTCCCCGGGCGGTAAAAAGCGCACGAATTCGGGGCGCACCATCAGCGTGCCCGCCTTGCCAGGCTCAAGGGCAAACCCCAGATCCGCGGCCTTGCCATTGATGTGAATCGCCAGATCCCCGGCCTCTATCCCCGATTGCGCGGTGCCCCGGATATCAAACAGATTCACCTCGCCCATGAATTCAGCCACAAAGCGGCTGATCGGCGCGCCAGAGATTTCATCGGCCACGGCGACCTGTTCAAAGCGACCCTCTTTCATGATGGCGATGCGGTCGGACATGACCATCGCCTCTTCCAAAGAATGGGTGATATAAACAAAGGTCTTGCCGGTCCGGTTGTGCAGATCCTTCAGTTCCTTTTCCAGCGTCTTGCGCAGCCGGTAATCCAGCGCCGAAAGCGGTTCGTCAAAGAACAGGATTTCCGGGTCGAACGCCAAGGCACGGGCCAGGGCCACGCGCTGTTTTTCGCCCCCCGAACATTCAGGAATGCGTTTGTCGTAATAACTGTGCGGCAGGCGCAGCGTGTCCAGCAGTTCAAGCGCGCGCCGCTTGCGATCAGCCGGTGAAACGCCTTGTATCTTTAGAGGAAATTCAATGTTCTGGCCCACCGACATATGCGGGAACAACGCCAGCGATTGAAACACCATGCAGGTCGGGCGCTCATTTGCCGGGGTCTGGTCAATCCGTTTACCCCGCAGCCACAGCGCGCCACTGGTCAGTTCATCCATCCCCACCAACAGGCGGATCAGGGTCGACTTTCCGCTGCCGGACGGCCCGACGATGGTCAGAAATTCGCCTTCGGAAATTTCCAGATCGATACCATGCAATGCGGTGAAGGCACCAAAGCGCTTGACGATACCGTCAAGGCGAAGAATGGGGTCAGAGGACATGTGAATTCCTGATGGGGATTAGGGAAACAGGGGACCCCGGCGCAAGAAGGGCGCCGGGGCCGTTGGCACGTATCAGGAACGACGTGCCTGTGTGTAGATATCTATCAGCGCATCATAAGACGGGATCACCTGATAATCGAGCGACCTGGCCATTTCATCGGCCAGGCTATCGACCTGAATGGCGTCCAGTTCATCGGCGTCAAACTTGGCCAGCACCTTGGGATCACCCATCTGGGCAATCGGGTTATAGGTGCCCTCGGTAAAGGCCACCGCCTTGGAAATATCGGGCTGCTGCACGAATTCCAGGAAATCCTCGGCCAGGGTGGATGGATCAGGGTTGTTGACGGCTGATGTCAGTTCGACCCAGACAACACCGCCTTTGCCATCAACGGGGCCGGAATTGGGCGTGATGCCGCGAATGTTGGTCTGCCCGTCAAAGCGCGCCGGTGACGCGGTATAGGTGCCGCCGGTGAAATAGGCGTCAATTTCGCCGTTGATCAGCGCGGTGTTCATCGCCACCAGATCGTCGGTCAGCAACTTGGCCCCGCCAAATATCTGTTCGGCCACGCCTTTGAACTTGGCCTGTGCGGCCGCATCCATCGGTTCAAACGGGTTCATGTCGCCGGTCAGGCACATGTGCATGACGTTCCAGTTATCATAGGTCAGAACGCCGTAACGCCCCTTCATCGCCGGATCAAGAAACAGCTTCCAACCCTGATCTTCGGCCATCTCGCGGCTGATCTTGTCTGTATTGACCACGAAAGAGAACGGGCCGTACCGCTGGGGCATACCGATCAGTTCGCCGTCATCCGCATAGGCCAGCGGATAGGGGGCCGCGAACTCGGGCAGCATCTTGTCGAAATAGGGGGTAAAGCGTTCCTTGCTGATCGGTTTGATCAGCCCGTTGGGGTAAAGAACGTCACGCGCCCAGGGCTGGTTCAGGTTGATCAGGTCCCAGACCTTGATTTCACCAGCCCGCAGTTTGTTGATCATGTCAGGGTCTGATGTGCCGCTTTCGGCGCGCACGGACGCACCGGGGTTGGCACGCCGGAACGGGCCCAGCACCTCGTCTGAATTATAGCCTTCCCAGCACAGGATGTTCATCTGGTCATTACGGGATGCCAGGGCCATGCTGGCCGGGGTCAAAGCGGTTGCGCCAAGCGCGCCGAGCGTCCTTTGGGTGAACTGACGACGAGTAAGTGTCATTGGTAATTCTCCTTGTTGGTGACGATCATTTTTCTGATTCTATGCTGACATGCTAGAAAAACGGGGCGGATCAGGCTTGACAGCAGAACGCGAAAATTTAACAGCCCCCGACGACCCGGGGCGGGTTGATTTTGTATTCTGGGATTACTGACCTAAGGTTGTGTCTTACGAATCAGTTGGATGCACGATGAACGCCGTTGATGATCTGATCGCAGAACCACGGGTTGGGCCGGCCAAGGTATTGGCCGCAGCCGCAACTGGCGCGATTGATCTGTTCACCAAGTACGGCGGCGACACTGACGGAATATTCGGGCGCGCGGGTATGCGGATCAACGATATTTCCAGCCCGCTGGACGAACTGAACCTTCAGAAATTCTGTAATCTGTTCGAAGAGGCCGCGCAAAATACCGGCAACAGCAACATCGGGCTTGAGTTTGGCCAGAACTTTACCCCCAAGCATCTTGGGATGCTGGGGTTTGCCGCGATCAGCTCTCCGACGCTGGCGGCCGCATTGCGCAACCTTGAAAAATATTTCCCCGCACATCAGGACCAGACCAGCTTTGGTTTGATCCAGGATTGTGACATTCTGTGGCTCAGCTATCGAATACTTGATCCGCGCATCGCGAACCGCCGTCAGGACGCGGAACTGTCGCTGGGGGTGTTCTGCAACATCTTCAAACATGCGCTTGGGCCCAACTGGACCCCGCTGGAAATCCGGTTCGAACATAACAAACCCGACGGCAATGACGAACACGAGATGCGCTTTGACGCCCCTGTTCAGTTTGGCCGGCGCACCAATGCGATTGCCTTTCGGCGCAGTGACCTGGATGCGCTTATGCCCGAGCAGGACCCCTATCTTGCCTCTGTCGTAGAGCCATTTCTGCAAGGGCGGTGCGAAACACAGGCCAACCCGCAGGATTTTGCCCTGACCGTGCGCAACGAAGTAAAGATGCACCTGGGAGAGCGCCTGCCATCAGTGGCGGACATATCGCATTTGTTCGGGGTCAGCGAACCGGCGTTCCAGAAACAGTTGCGCGCGCATGGGCTGATCTTTGGCGATATAGTCAAGGCCGCGCGCCATGAACTGGCGCTGCATTACATCGCGGACAACGACATGCCACTGACCGAAATCGCCTATTGCCTTGGCTATTCCGAATTGTCGGCCTTTTCGCGGGCTTTTCGCAACTGGACCGGAATGAGCCCGCAGCGCTATCGCCGCAAATCCTGATCTTTAGGAATCTCTGAACAACCACGTTCGGGCATTTTGAAAAAATGCCCGCCCCCGCCCGCCCCACGGCGGGGGCAGACATTTGTTCAAACCAGGTGGGCCGCTTCAGGGTTTAAACAGGCCCCGGCGCGCGTAAACCTCGGCCGCTTCTTCAATGAACTCCGCCATCAGTTGCGCGCCGTAAGTTGCGCGCAATTCATCCGCCACCCCTTGCAACTCGGCCCGTGTTTCGGCCCGGCCCGGTCGCAGCAATTCGTATATCTGCATCAGATAGGCCTGCGGTATATCGACAAGTTCCGCCGCGCGTTCGAAATTCCCGGCCAGCTTGTCACGACGGGCGGCGCGGGCAATATCGGCCTGCATCCGCAGGGCACGCGCGGTGATGCGCAAATCCTGCATGTCCACATCACCGTTTTCCAACGCCGCAAGGGTCATATCCTCTAGCGTCGTGCCACGCTGTCCGCGCACCAGGTCGGGTCGGTTTTCGGCCAGGGGGTAATCCTGGGTGGTCAGGTGATCATCGCTCATGTGGTGGCCCCCCTGAAGGTCAGCGTGATGTCATCCGGGGGCGTGGCCGCATCCGTCAGCCCGGTCTCAATCGCATAGATCAGCGCCACCCGCGCATGAAACCGCGCCCCCAGCGCCTCGCCGCGCGTCGGGACAACCACCGGGTCGGGCATGGCCCCCAGCGCATAATCAGCCGCGTTTTCACCCATCTTGCGGTAATGATCCAACCGGGTGATCGGCGCGTTGGAAAACAGTTCCAGATTGTTGTGCGGCAGTCGGTCGATATGGTGGATCACCGCCGTGCCCTTGGCCTGAATCCCGATGCCAATGCCAGACCCCGACAGGCCCGCCGCGCTAAGGCCCAGAAACGACGTGTCCGCCGTGTGGTGAAAACGCACGACACGCGGGTGCAGCCCCCTGGCCCTGATCCCGCCGATCAGTTCCTGCAAGACCTGGCTTAGCGGATGGTTGGCAAGGGTGCGGAACAGGTGCAGCCCAAACCCCGGACTGATACCAATCACCACCTCGTCCTTGCGCGCGCCCTGCCCGGCCTTGCCGGCGGTTTCATAAATGATCTGGCGGGCCTCTGCGGGTTTATAGCTTTCTTCGGCATGAAGCACCGTGCCCCGATCAAGCTGATCGCGGATATTGATGATCTCGGCCCGCCGCCCGGCCGAAATCTGGTATCCGGTGCCGGGGCCGCTGTAATCATTGGCATCATTGATCGCGGAAATCACATGGCCATCCCGCACAATGGCCGAGGTTTGCAGGTAATCGCCCGACACCCGCAGCTTGACCAGTGATAGAAGATGCGCCGCCTCTTGGCGAAATCCGGTTTTGGCCAGGGCCCGGATCACATCGACCACGGTTATGGCGCGATCCTTGATCTGGTCGCTGATAATCGCCACATCGCGCGGTGTGTAACTGTCGGTTTCGTCCGACCCGGACGCGGCCACCACGCTGGCCTTCATCGCCGGTGTGGGGGTGGCCAGGTCCAGTTCCACGAACACCGCGCTTAAGGCATCAACGGCGCGGGTGCGCACATCAAGAATATCGGCCTCGCCCACCGGGGTCAGGCCTCCGTCTGCCTCGAAATCACGCTGGAGAACCAAAAACTCCTCAAGCTCCTCACCGTTGAACAGCGAGGCGTTAAAGGAATTGTCATATTTCAGAATGGTGCCAAAGCCGGAACAGATAAAATCCGACCCGGCCAACAGGAACGGGGTGATCTTGGCCCCGATGCGGATTTCGGATTCTGATGCCCGCGCGTCGTTGCCCGAGGCACATTCAAGGTCAAGCCACACGGCGATCAGGTTCTCGGCCATCAATTCGCGCATACCACCGGCGATGCTGGCGGTCAGGGGGGCACCGTCAATGCCGCCATTCTGGGTGCCCTGCGCCCCCATGGCGCGCTGCATGCACAGGCACCGCGCCTCAAGATACAGCAGCGATTTAGCCTCGTGAAAACCCATCAGCAATTCGGACCCGGCCCCGGAGGTGCAGCGCATCTTGATCCCGCGCGACGCATAGGCCGTGGTCAGGAACCCCTTGGACCACGGCGTATCGTCACCATCAACAAAGGCCCCCTCGGTGCCATAAACCGACACCGTTTCGGCATAGGATGTGAACCCGGCCATGCCGATCTGCAACTCTTCTGCCTCTTCAGAGGCACATTGAAACAACGTCCCCCAGCGCCCCACAGCCGCCCCGACACAGCACGCCAGCGCAT
>DAOUPC010000215.1 GCA_030626365.1 Paracoccaceae bacterium | reverse complement strand
CTGGGGCCTGCACCACGATTTCCGGCACAGGATCAGAAGCCGGGGCCAAAGCTCCGAAATAGTAAAGGCCACCCACGCCAGCGGCGACTGCAACACAGCCCCCCACGATCCATGCAAATAGGTTACCCCCACCGCTTGCCGCCCCTGCTGCCATTGTCGTTCTTCCCCTGTTTGCACGGCCTTTGCCGCGCATGGTTGAGCCAGACCGCCAACCGCGTTATCAGGGGGAATTCTGTGTCATATCCTCTGACACTCCCCCCGACACCCTGTTGAAAGGCCTGCCCATGACTGTCAAATCCGTGTGTGTGTATTGCGGATCGCGCGCCGGGGCAATGCCTGCCTTTGCCGATGCCGCGCGATCCCTTGGCCAGGACCTTGCCGGGGCCGGATGGCGGCTGGTTTATGGCGCGGGCGATGTGGGGCTGATGGGCGAAGTGGCACGCGCCGCGCAAAAGGCCGGGGGCGACACGTTTGGCGTGATCCCGACACATCTGATGTCACATGAGGTGGCCAAGCAGGACCTGACCCGGTTTATCATCACCGAAACCATGCACGAGCGCAAAAAGGTGATGTTCATGAATGCCGACGCGGTTGTGGTGCTGCCCGGCGGGGCCGGATCACTGGACGAACTGTTCGAGGCACTGACCTGGCGCCAACTGGGACTGCACGACAAGCCAATCGTGGTGCTGAACACAGCCGGCTATTGGGACCCGTTAAAGGCCCTGATCACCCATGTGATCGCCCAGGGGTTTGCCGACCCGTCGCTGGCGGATTTCCTGATCTGGGCAGAGACGCCCGAGGCCGTCATGACGGACCTGCGCGCCGCCCTGGACTGATCTGTCAAAGCCCACCTGGTTTGAAAAGATGTCAGCCCCCGCCGTCGCACCAAAGGTGCGCCAGTTATGATCGACCGCACCAAAGGTGCGCCAGTTGTGATCGACCGCACCAAAGGTGCACCAGTTGTGATCGACCGCACGCCTTTGGCGTGACGGGGGCGGTCGGGGGCTGGCATTTTTTCAAAATGCCCGAACGTGCGTTGTTCAAAGCCCACTTAGGCAAGGCGGTTCTGACGGATCAGGCTTATCGAGAATATGATCAGCGCCACCCAGATCAGTGCAAAGGCGATCTGGTGCCAAAGCGTGAATGCCTCGCCAAAAAGCGCCACGGCGCACATGAATTGCAGCGTCGGGTTGATGTATTGCAGCAAACCGACCGTTGCCATGCTTACCCGCCGGGCCGCATAGCTGAACAGGATCAGCGGCAGCGCCGTCATCGGCCCGGACAGGATTAGCATCGAACTGTCCCACAGGTCATGCCCGAACGCGCTTTGGCCGGTGCCGTATCTGAGGATCAGTATGGAGATCCCGACAGGCAGAAAGAACAGGGTTTCACAGGTAACCGACACCACCGGGGCGACGGACAATGTTTTCTTGATGGCGCTGTAAAGTCCGAATGTCGTGGCCAGGATCAGCGAAATCCAGGGGGCCACGCCCAACCCCCAGGTCAGTACCGCCACCGCCAGCGCCGCCAGCGCCACCGACAACCATTGTGCCCGTCCCAGCCGTTCGCCAAAGCCAAAGCGCCCGATCAGCACCACCACCAGTGGAAAGATGTAATAGCCCAGGCTGGCCTCGGTGGCCTTGCCGATCTGGATCGACAGGATGAATATGAACCAGTTCACCGAGATGAAGGCCGAGGCCAGGGCAATCACCCCGGTCTGTTTCCAACCGCTGAAAAGGGCGTGGCGTATCGCGGACAGGCGCCCCTGCACCGCCAGCGCCCCGGCAAAGAACACGAACGACCAGCCGGTACGATGCGCCAGTATCTCGGTCGGGGGCACATGTGACAGGGCCTTGTAGAATATCGGCGACAGCCCCCAGATCACGCAGGCCAGGATCAGGGCCACTATGCCTTTGGTTGTGTCGCGCATCTGTGGCCCTCCTGGCAGCAGCGGTGGCGCAGGTCGGGGGGATTTGCAAGGTGATGTTTAGGGGGATGTAGTAATGGGGTGGAAATATCTTGTGCCGGGGTGCAGCAATGCGCCGGCAAAAAGAGTTTTCAGGCCTCCGGCGGGGATATTTGGGAACAAAAGAAGGGCCGGAAAAAGCAAACGCCCGGCGGTGACCGGGCGTTTGTGGTATTTCAGGTATTGAGGGGCGTCACAGACGGGAAGCGACGTTTTCCCAGTTCACCAGATTGTCGAGGAAGTTGCTAAGGTACACCGGGCGTTTGTTGCGGAAATCGATGTAATAGGAATGTTCCCACACGTCACAGCCCAGAAGGGCGGTCTGACCAAAGCACAGCGGGTTGACGCCGTTTTCGGTTTTGGTCACCGCAAGCGAGCCGTCTGCGTTTCTGACCAGCCAGCACCAGCCCGCGCCGAACTGACCGGCACCGGCGGCAGCAAATTTGGATTTGAAGTCATCAACCGAACCAAAGCTTTCGGTGATTGCTTTTTCCAGATCACCCGGCATGGCATTTTCGTCGGGGCCCATCATTTCCCAGAACTGGTTATGGTTCCACAACTGGCTGATATTGTTGAAAATACCGTTCTGAGCCACCGCAGCCGCATCGTAGGTGCCGGTGATGATCTCTTCCATGGATTTGTCGGCCCATTCGGTTCCGGCAATCAGCTTGTTACCGTTGGTAACGTAGGCATTGTGGTGCAGATCGTGGTGATATTCCATCGTTTCGGCAGACATGCCCTTGGATGCAAGCGCATCATGTGCATAAGGAAGATCGGGAAGTTCAAAAGCCATATCGGCCTCCTGTTGTTATCTGTTGGTGTTCTGTAGATACATGCGGCGCACAGGTTTGCAGGTCAAGGGCCAAGCGGGCAAAAGCGGGTCGTCAGGCGACCCTGAAGGGCAGTCAAGATGCTGACACGGGCAAGAAAGATGTTTTACCGCGCACGCGGGTATTACGCCGGGCAACTGGGCGGAGAGGCCTTTCGCCTTGATCCTTATCATTCGAAATTCTGGCGCAAGGCGGCCAGCGGCACCTGGGAACCCGAAACATTTTCCGTTCTGTCGCAATATCTGGACAAGCGGCATGATTATCTGGACATCGGCGCGTGGATCGGGCCGACGGTTTTGTTCGGGGCCCGCAAGGCGCGCCATGTCTGGTGTTTTGAGCCGGACCCAAGCGCCTTTCGCGCGCTGGCCTGGAATGTCGAGTTGAACGATCTGAACAACGTCAGCGCCTTTCCCGTGGCCTTGTCGCAGGGGTTTGGGGTGGCGCGGATGGCCAGTTTCGGCGGGGAACGCGGCGACAGCATGACCAGCCTGCTGAATGCGGGTGGCGATCAGGGTATTGACGCGCTGACCATCGGCTGGGAGGCCTTTGCAAAAGAGGTGGACCTGCGCGGTGTGTCGCTGGTCAAGATGGACATCGAGGGGGCCGAATTTGACGTCCTGCCAACGCTGATCCCCTGGCTAAAGGCCCAGCGTCCGGCGCTGTACCTGTCGACCCATGCACCGTTTCTGGCCCCCGAAACCCGCGCCGCGCGGATGGCGCAACTGGTCGGGGCACTGTCATTCTATGGCACCTGCCTTGATGGGCGGGGCAACCCGGTAACCCCCGAGGCATTCTGTCAACCCGAGGCGCTGGAGCGGTTTCCGACGTTCTTGTTCAGGACCTGAGCAATTCTGGTTACCCTGTATCGCCGGCCCTGAAATACCCCACGCCCGATCCCTGTGTGGCACCCGCTTTCAGCACCCCGAACACATATTCCGCGACCGAGCGGAAACAGATGATGCGGATGCTTTGATCCGCCTCCATCCAGAACGCCGCCGGCACCTGCGCCAGCCTTGTGCGGCGAAACATGCCCGGTTTGAAGGCTTCGGGTGACAAATCCACCGGGCACAGCTTGGCCAGCACCTCGCGCGCGGCGAAACCGGACACAGGGCCTGACACGGAACCTGACACGCGGAACACCGCGCGCGCGTCCGACACGTTAAGCGCCGGTGCGAATGTACCCCCCAGTTTGGCGTTCAGCGCCTTTAACCGCTCTGTCACCTCGTCGTAAGGGCACAGCACCAGAACTTCGTCCGGCGACATCCAACACAGGCCGGTATCCCCTGTGACATTGGCCGCGCCCGGGCCGGGCATTTTGGCCCCACCTGCAATGCTCGCGCCCCCCTTGAGGGCACGCGCCGCAAGATCACCGCGCAGGGTGATCATCCCTTGCAGGCCACATTCGGTTACTTCAGCCAGACCATCAAAACGGGCATTGTTCAGGGCACTTACCGGCCTGGGCGTGGGTGTGGTTTCAGACATTCTGTTTCTCCCCGTCAGGATCAAAAAACACCGGATTGACGATTTTCGCCGTATGGGTTTTGCCATCAGTCCCGGGAAATTCCAGCACCTCGCCCATGCGTTCCGGCCCGTGCAGCACCAGCCCCATGGCGATCCCCCGGCCCAGTGTCGGCGAATGATAGGTCGATGTGACGCGGCCCTGCGTGATGCGCTGACCATTGGCGTTAACCCCTGCCCCCACCGCATAGGCCCCGTCCGGCAGGGTGCTGCCATCGGGGGTTTGCAGCCCCACCAGTTGCCAGCGGTCCGGGTCGCGCATGTGGGGGCGCAGTTGCGCGCGTTTGCCAAGAAAATCGGTCTTCTTTTTCGAGATTGCCCAGTGCAGCCCCAGATCCTGCGGGATCACCGTGCCGTCACTTTCATCGCCAATCATGATAAAGCCCTTTTCGGCCCGCATGATGTGCAGCGCCTCGGTGCCATAAGGCATGACGCCAAACGCCTGCCCCGCCTGCATCAGCGCATCCCAGAATGCGCGCCCCTGCGATGCCGACACGGCAATCTCAAAGCTGAGCTCGCCGGAAAATGAAATCCGGAACACGCGGGCCTTGTACCCGCCGATTTCGCCATCTACCCAGGACATGAACGGCAGGGTTTCAGCCGAAACATCCAT